>DAOLHH010000022.1:3204-14343 GCA_035329185.1 Candidatus Saccharimonadota bacterium
GAGTCCCACCTCGCCCACCAATGAGAAAAGTGCCAATTTGGCACTTTTTTCGTTTTTTAGTAAATTAACGATATTCTTTAAGACTGACAGGCTACCTCTGATACGTTATAATAAAAGCTATGAAGAAATTTTATGTGTGTACCGCCATCCCGTATGTCAATGCTAAGGCCCATATCGGTCACGCCATGGATTTTTTATATGCAGATATCTTGGCTCGTTATCACCGACAGCAAGGTGAGAATGTCCGATTTAGCATCGGTACCGATGAACACGGAGCAAAAATCGCTGAAAAAGCTGAAGAACAAAAAGTCACCCCGCAAGCGTACACTGACCAAATTGTGCCAACCTGGGTTGAGTTCGCCAAACTTGCAAACATTAGTAATGACTATTTTATACGCACCACACACCCCGAGCATGAAAAACGTGCAGGAATTATATGGAAAAATTTATCTGAATACATTTACAAAGGCTCTTATGCAGGTTGGTACTGCGTAGGTTGCGAAGAGTATAAGACGGACACGCATGTAAAAGATACAAACGGTGTTTGCCCACTCCATAATCGCCCATACGATAAGCTTGAAGAAGAAAACTATTTTTTTCGCTTGAGTGCTTTCAGTGACACCGTGAAAGAAGCTATTGAGGCCGGCAAGATGAAGGTGGTGCCAGAATTTCGTAAGAAAGAAATCCTAAATGTACTTGAAGAAGGACTCACCGATATTAGTATTTCTCGACCCTCCGGCAAAATATCGTGGGGGATACCTGTGCCTGGCGATACCACTCAGGTGATGTATGTATGGTTTGAAGCGCTCATGAACTATATTACGGTGCTTGGCTATCCTGATCATGCAGATTTCAAGACGTATTGGCCAGCTGATGTACAAGTGGTTGGTAAGGATATTTTGCGTTTTCATGCGGCAATTTGGCCGTCTATGTTACTTGGCTTAAAATTGCCCTTGCCGTCTGTCGTATATGCTCATGGTCATGTCAGCTCTGGTGGACAAAAGATGAGCAAAAGTCTTGGAAACGTCATTGACCCCGTCGAAGTCATTGAGAAGTACGGTGTCGACCCATTCCGCTATTACCTCGCTCGCCATATCTCGAGCTACGACGATGGTGATTTCACATGGGAAAAATATACGGAAGTATATAATGGCGAGCTCGCGAATGAGCTCGGTAATGCAGTATCCCGTATTGCAACGATGGTTATGAAGTATCAAGAAGGTGTTATCGGTGATATTCCACCGGCAGAACATGATACGGCTGGTTATCGTGAAGCACTTGAACTATGCCGTTTTGACCGTGCACTTGAGGAAGTCTGGGACCAAGTCCGCGGGCTCAATCAGTACATCGAAGAAGAGAAGCCATGGCAAGTGGCTAAAGAAAACGACCCAGAGCACCTGCAGGAAGTACTTGTGTACATGTGCGGGGCACTTTTAGAGATTGCGGATTTACTTGTACCATTCATGCCTGAAACTGCGGAAAAGATTAAGCATATCTTTGCTGACGGGGTGGTCAGAATGCCCGATGGCCCTCTGTTTCCAAAAGAAGAGAAGCAAGCGTAAAGCGAAATCACGTCTATGTCGACAGACTTACCTATGATGATTGATACTCATTGTCACATCCATGACTCTGAGTTCCTGCAAAAATACAGCGTGAACCCTGATGAGCTATTGCACACTGCTCAGCTTACAGGGGTCGAGAAGGTGATTTGTGTAGGTACTTCAATTAAAAGCAGTAAAGAAGCAGTCGCTTTTGTAGCGACGCGAACAGATTGTTATGCGTCGATTGCTCTACATCCGCACGAAGTCTCTGATTATACCGATGATGAGCTAGAAGAGGCACTTCAGACGCTGGAGCTCATCGCAAAGACGCGTCCTGAACGACTCGTTGCCGTTGGTGAATGTGGGCTTGATTATTTTTATCATAGTGACGCCACGGTACAAATGCGCCAGCAAGCGTTATTTCGGCGCCATATAGAACTAGCACTACGGTACCAACTACCCCTCATTTTTCATATCCGTGACGCGTTTGAGGATTTTTTTAAGATTATAGACGATTACAAGGGGATAACAGGGGTCGTTCACAGCTTTTCTGCCGATGTTGACGCACTTAAAGGGGTGGTTGAACGTGGACTTTATGTTGGCTTGAATGGTATAATGACATTCTCAAAACAAACAGACCAATTGCAAGCTGCAAAGATGGTCCCTCTCGAGAAGCTGGTGCTGGAAACAGATGCGCCCTTCTTGACTCCGGCGCCATTTCGTGGTAAAATGTGTGAGCCGAAACATGTCGGCATTACCGCGCAGTTTCTAAGCAATCTCAGAGGCGAAACCCTCGAGGAGCTTAGAAGCAAAACCACGGCGAATGCTCGCAAACTTTTCGGTCTATAACAGAGAGAACAATATATGTTTGGAGATGATACTTTTAACTTCGGCGAAATGTTGCGCCCTGAACAATTCGGCTTAGCTGCCGAGCGTGTTGAGGGTACTATTGGTTTTTCTGTTTTGGATTCAATTCAGGCGCTTGCGATGATGATAGAGCAAGAAACAGTGATGTCTGAGCGAATGGGGCACATCGCTAAAGTGACCGCTGAGGCATTTATGCCAAAAGCCCTTCAGGGACGCAGTGAAATAGTGCTTGACGAGCAAGCAACCATTGTACGGGATATGGCTGCTGGAAACAGTCTTGGCCTTGGTGCTTCGGAAAGAGCACAAAATTCTGAGATTTTGAGACGAAATGACGAAATGCACGCAACTATCGTTGGTGATCCCGCAAGTGACGTACTAGCACAACCGCTCACCGCAACTGATCCAATCTCAAAGGCACGTGAGCAGCTAGCAAGAGTGCACTCGAAAAATAGCAACGATCCTTATATGAAGACGCCAAGTGATCCATTTATTGATGATATTGAAGTAGCTACAGCACCAAAAGAACTACAACCAAAAGAGTCGCGCACCTATAACACCGAAGAGCAAGCGCGTATTGATGAGCTTCATCAGCGAATAAATGGGTTACACGCGCCTAAGTCAGACGTAGCGTCAGCTTATCAGGCTGCTAATGAACAGTTTGCACTGGGAGCCTAACGATTAATGGGTATCTTCACACAATTTTTTAAGAACACGAACCCGCAGGATCGTCGTCATGCGATTCAGCAAGATATGATTCGGCGCGAGATTGCGCTGAACCGTGATATTTTTGGTCCAGTACCGCAAGGAACGAGGCGAGAATTTTTCTGCCTCGACCGGCATACATGGGTGTGGTACGAAGAATGGACAGATAGTGAAGGGGTGCGTCAGAATGTAACAACGCGGTACGTAATAAGACCAAAAGAAATATTAAAAGCACAAAATGGCGGAGCTTATCATCGACTTACGATTGATGAAGCACAGAATTTTGTGGAAGCTACTAAAACATATTATTCGCGAGTTAAAACACATTTATACCCTCAAAACCAGCAGTTATCGAAATCACGGGCGTAGATTTTGATATGGGTGAGCGTAGCGACATAGTGTACCTCGATTACGCGGCTGCTACTCCGATGAGTGATGGGGTACTCAAAGCGATGGCTCCATTTGCACAAAGTATCTTTTATAACCCTTCAGCACTCTATAGTGGTGCGCGTGATGCAAAAAGTGCGCTTGAACAAGCGAGAGCACGTGTAGCCAGAACGATTGGTGCGCGACCAAGTGAAATAATTTTTACTGCCGGCGGTACAGAATCAGCAAATTTGGCAATTCATGGGGTGATGAGCGCATTTCCTGAGGGAGAGTTGGTGGTGAGTGCGATTGAGCATGATGCAGTTTTAAAACCCGCTCAAGCGCGAAATGCACGAATTATTGGAGTTGATGCAGCGGGACGGGTTCAACTAGAAGCTTTAAAACAGGCTATAACGGACTCAACTGTACTCATATCGATCATGTATGCGAACAATGAAGTTGGCACGGTTCAGCCCATTGATGAGGTAGTTGCGCTTGTCGCTGAAGAACGTGCGCGCCGTCGAGTGTCGGGTAATACAATGCCGTTGTATGTCCATACCGATGCATGCCAAGCTCCGCTTTATCTTGATATAAATATCGCTCGACTTGGGGTAGATTTAATGACGCTGAACGGCGGAAAATTATTTGGGCCAAAACAATCAGGTATTTTGTTTCATAAAACAGGTGTGCGTATCGAACCGCACATTCGAGGTGGTGGACAAGAATATGGGCTTAGAAGTGGTACGGAAAATGTTGGAGCGTGTGTTGGATTTGCACAAGCCCTCTCTGATGCGGTCGAACAAAGGGCGGAGGCTGTAGCTAAAGTTCGAAAACTAGCAGATATGTTGCGCACCTCGCTCGAAACTGTCGATAAAACGTGTATATTTAACGGACATCCTAGGTTGCGACTGCCAAATACGGTACATGTAACATTTCCTGGACATGACAATGAACGAATGCTTTTTTCACTGGATGATCAAGGGGTTTTCGCTGCTGCCGGTTCTGCGTGTAGTGCGAGTAACGATGAGCCGTCACATGTCCTACGCGCTATGGGTGTGAGCGATGAGGATGCTCGAGCAAGTTTGCGGTTTTCTATGAGCTCCCGCACCACTGAACAAGAAATTAAACGAGCCGTAAAATCGCTCGCCATCGCACTCAAGGCCTGAAAAACTTGCTTGTATCGCTGTAAACAAAAGCGGTATACTACCCGAGAACAGGAAAGCCCTGAACATATTCATGCAAAAATTGAAACTTAGATTCACGACGAAGCGATTATTATCGGCGGTGGGACTGCTTACACTAGTGTTGCTGTCTCAAGTTGTGCATGTGAGTGCGCAAACGATAACACAAGGCTATGCATCAGATTCGTCAATCCAACGAGCAACCATTGTGTCGCTTAAAATTGATGATGCTAAAAAAGTCGAGCCAACCTCTTTTGATAATGATGAGCGAATGCACGGAGTGGTGGTAAGTGCGAACGATGCGCCATTTACTTTATCTACCGATGAAGAAAAGACGTTTGTTGCAACGAAGGGCCGTTTTGAAGTGTTTGTGAGCAATGAAAATGGCACGGTGCAAGCTGGTGATTTTATAACAATATCGAGGGTTGCTGGAATTGGCATGAAAGCTGGTGAGCGCGAGCCGTATATTATCGGTAAGGCGATTTCAGGATTTGATGGTGAGACGGGTGTGTTAAGCACGACAGAAGTTGATGATAACGGTACGGTAAAAAAAGTTGCTATCGGTCGTATTCAAGTAGATATTGGTGTATCTGGAAATCCACTCCTGAAGCCAACAAAAGCAAATCTACCCGGATTTCTAGAGCGAACCGCCGAAACAATTGCAGGCAAATCTCCCGTTAACCCCATACGAGTGTATATCAGTATGGTTATTTTGTTTGTTGCTGCATCGGTCTCAGGAATTCTGCTGTATTCCGGTGTAAGAAGTGCACTTATTTCGATTGGGAGAAACCCTCTTTCCAAGAAATCGATTACCCGAAGCCTACTCCAAGTGATTATGACGAGCATAATAATTTTGTTGCTCGGCGTTTTTGGGGTATATTTATTGTTGAGAATATAAGCGTAAGAAATAACAGAGAAGCGGTGGGAGCGCATTGATTAACCAGTGAGTATCGTCATTCTTGTAGCTATACTGGCCATTATAGGCGTTGCTAGTGCGGTCGCACTTGTAATGATATTTCGTAAACCGAGCGACAAACCAGCACACAAAGCGAACACGCTAGAAGATTTTTCCGATAAAGCCAAACAGGATGTGGAGCACATCTTTAACGATGATTTTCGTGAAGAACTTCGTAATCGTGGTCGACTTCACTTTGAAAAAATTATTGGCGAGAATGCCATGTTCTTGCAGCAAGATTTACGTTTAACTACGAGTCAGCTCAATGAATTCATGAAAAATGAAATTAGCAAGGTGCTGAAAGACGAGTTCTCCAAATACGAAGAATCTATCAACGATGCAAAGCAGTTGGCTATTGAGTCTATTCAAAAGACGCAGACCACCATCGAACAACAACGAGAACTATTGACGCAACAATTGAATGAGCAATTAACAACAGAAAAGAGCCGATCGCTCAACCGTTTTGAAAAACATATGGCGGATATCGTTAATCATTATGTGTTAGAAGCAGTTGGCGAGCAGATTGATTTGAGTGAACAACTTGAGTTTATTCTGGCTCAGATGGACAGAAACAAAGAAGCGATTATTAAGGATATAAGAGATGGCGCATGAACAGCGAGCTATTAGCATCCCAAACAATATCGTGAGTCCGACGGATATTGCGCGTTTAGCACGTGAAATCGAGTCGCTTGATAATTTCTTTCGTGAACAAGCGATACGTGCATCTGGTTCGCCAACCAATGCGCCTCGGGTGAGTAAGCTTATGGACCAGCTTGCTGCCGATAATCAATTGAACTTACTCCATGATGCCGACAGAGGGCAGCTACATGCGTTACTTGCGCAATTACATCAAAAGGCTCCCGTTTTACATATCAGCTTTAGCGTTGATCCACCGGGTCCTTACGTGCAAAAAATAGTCGACTGGCTTCGTCGGAACATAGACCCACATGTGCTTGTGACGGTCGGACTGCAACCCAATATTGGAGCTGGCTGTGTAGTGAGGACAACCAATAAATTGTTTGATTTTAGTTTACGTGAATATTTTTATCAACAAAGAGAATTTTTTATTCAGAAATTGCACCAGGTGCTTGTGGGCGATAACGATTTAGCGCTAGCAAGTGCAACCGCAAGCACAGCTACTTCACAAATCCAATTAAGCGGAGCAAGCCTACAGGGAGTTGGCCAAAATGTGTCACCATCTCAACCAGTTGTGCCTACTACGCAACAAGTTACTGTAGCTGCGAGCACCGAGACCGTCAATCAAGAGATGTCAGTAACACCTGTCGCTCAAACAACCGGAGATACAACCTCATGAGTACGACGACTGGAAATCAACACTTTGATAAGTTGGTGGATGCTGGTAAGCCTGTTGGTGAAGTAATTGGTGTTGAGAAATTTATTGTTAAAGTTCGAGGCTTACAACCGTGTCGAATCCACTCGCTTATTATGTTCGAAGATGGAAGCAAGGGGTTTGTTCATCAAGTGCTCACTGATCACGTACTGATACTGCACTTAGGCGAGAAAACGCTCACCTTGGGTATGATAGCGGTGGTACAACATGATGAATTAGTATCAAAAGTTGGAAAAGACTTTATCGGTCGCGTGGTGACGGTGACGGGAGAGCCTCTTGACGGTAAAGGTCCCATTGCGGCAGATGCAGTGTGGCCTGTTTTTAATATTGCACCACCAATTTACGCACGAAAATTGCTCGATAAACAGCTTGAAAGCGGTGTGACGGCTCTCGATGCGCTCTTTCCGGTCGTGCGGGGACAGCGTATGGCGATGCTCGGTGACAACAAGTCGGGTAAAAGTACGCTTGCCACCCAGATGGTGATTAATCAGAAACACACCGATCAGATTGTGGTCTATTGTATGATTGCCAAGCGTCGTAGCGATATTGATACCCTTTTGTCGCGCTTGGAAGAAAGCGGTAGTCTGGACACCGCAATAGTCGTGGTGAGTACCATGTTTGAATCACTTATCATGAGCTATATCGCGCCATATGTCGCCTGTGCCATGGCGGAATACTTGTGGCAAGAGAAAGCGCAAGATACCATCATCATCTACGATGATTTAACGTCGCATGCACATGCCTACCGAGAAGTTGCGCTTCTTTCAGGTGTGAGTCCGGGTAGGGATAGCTATCCGGGTGATATGTTCTTCGCACATTCTAGTTTATTAGAGAGAGCAGGGAGGTTGGATAGTAACGGAGCCTGCTTAACGAGCATCCCTATTGTTAACGCAGCTGGTGGTGATATTACTGCATACTTGCCTACCAACATCATGTCAATTACTGATGGGCAGTGGATACTTGATATGGAAATTTTCAGAAAAGGTATTCGACCAGCGGTCAACATGGGTCTGAGTGTGACGCGTGTCGGTGGAGTGGGACATAATAAGCGTCAAAAGGATTTAGCTGCACAAACGCTGAAAATGCTCGCAGATTACCGACAATCAGAAGAATTTTCACACTTCGGTTCAGAACTTGCAGTTGAGGCTAAGAAAGCACTCGAAACCGGTAAACGCGTATTTGAGTTATTGACCCAAAGTCCGACGGAAGTCTTTTCTCTGCGAGCTCAGCAGTTAATGCTCGACGTAACCTTAAACCTTGAAGATAACGCACAACTCGATATGGGTCAATTAAAGGTGAATGTAAATGCAATTTCCGATGCAATGAAAGATGATAGTGATGAATCGTATAATGCAGCACTTGCAGAGCTCAAAAAGAAAGCAGTTATCGCTCTAATGGGTGCTCCAACGACTCCTGAAAAACCATCAGAAAAGAGTGAGGCAACTGCTCCAAACACCGATACCGAAAAGAAAGAAGCCCCCGCTGAGGCACAGAGCCAAGCAGGGGTAAAACCAGAAGAAAAGCCGAATGATGAAAAAACTGAAGAAACGCCCGCAGTCAATGAAAATACTACTGAGAAAGTAGAGAAGAAATAAGACATGCGACGACCTAATGACATAGAACGTGACGTAAAGTCCATCGGAACGCTCGTGGAATTAACGAGTGTGTTTGAAGGTATCGCAAGTATGCGCATCGCCCAAATTAAAAACCAAGTATTGCAAGCGACAGAATTTTTCAACGACTTATGGGAGATTTATTCACAGCTACGAGTTGATAATTTATTCCGGTTTGGACGAAGTCAATCAGATGATGAGGTGCTAAATAAAGATTTATTTATTATCATCACGGCTGAAGGTGGCTTTAGTGGTGATATTGACCAGAAACTTATCAAAGTGATGCTCGATGACTACGACAAAGAAAAACACGATATTCTTGTGATTGGTCACCACGGTGCGATGCAACTTGCGCAGCGTGGGGTAAAGTTTATTAAATATTTTAAAATGCCGACAAAAGATAAAAATATTAATGTTGATCCAATCATCCGCTATGTTCAGAAATATCAAAAAACAAAAGTGTATTACCAAGAGTATATTTCACTCATGGTGCAAGATGTAAAGCGCATCGAGCTTTCTGCAGCCGTACAGGAACAGGGTAAAATTAGCGAAGAAGGTGAGAAACACGAAATCATTACGAGCGATAACACCATTTTTGAGCCAAGTATGTATAAGGTGATTGATCACTTGGAGCGGTCGATGTTGCAGATTGCCATGAGTCAGTTGATACTTGATTCAAAATTAGCACAATACGCGAGTCGTTTCCGCGCCATGACTGCAAGTCACGAGCGAGCAGAAGAATCTCAATTTGATTATAGGCTTGAATATAACCGCTCAAAGCGCGCGATTAAAGATCAGCGTCTGAAAGAGATCATTAATGGATTAAGAAAAGCGAAGGTGGAAGCATAATCATGAGTGTTGGCTATGTTATTTCGATTAAAGATTTGGTAGTCCGTGCACAGTTTGATGATGGCGCACCTCGCATTGGCGAGCTCGTAGTAGTCGATAACGGCTGTGATACTAAACTTCTCGTTGATCATCTTGAACCAGGTGGTATCGCTTTTTGTCTAAACGTTCGCTCCGATCGACGTATTGAAAAGGGAATGCCCGTTGAAACGACAGGAGTCGGTATAGAAATACCAATAGGTGAGCCAACGATTGGACGAATCTTAGATGCTTTGGGCGAACCCTTAGATGGTCAGCCGTCTTTGACGAACGATCCTTCCGTACTTCGCAAAGAAATTATGAAACTCCCAGAGCGTAGTACGGATTTTAAAATTGCGAAACCTGAAATTTTGGAAACGGGTATAAAAGTTATCGACTTCTTCACACCGTTTGTGAAGGGTAGAAAAATTGGAATTATTGGTGGTGCGGGCGTCGGAAAAACGGTCACGACGATGGAGCTCATTAACAATATTGCACAATCAGGGAGTGGACTCTCATTCTTTACTGGCATTGGAGAGCGTATTCGAGAAGGTCATGAGCTGTGGGATACCTTACGTGAAAACGATCTGCTGAAAAATACATGTATGTTTTTTGGTCAAATGAATGAAAACCCGGTACAGCGTGCGCTCATTGGTATTAGTTCGGTTGCAGGCGCTGAGTATTTCCGAGACGAACAAGGTAAAGACATTCTATTTTTTGCCGATAACATGTACCGATATATTCAGGCGAGCAACGAGCTTTCGACCATTTTGGACCAAGTTCCTAACGAAGGTGGTTATGAGCCGACGGTGTTTTCTGATGTTAAGGTGCTTCAGGATCGACTTAGTTCTAATGAGAAGGGGTCAATTACGAGTGTGCAAACCATCTACGTGCCTGCAGACGATTTATCTGACCCTGCAGTGCAGTTAATTCAGCATGAGCTCGACTCTACCATTGTGCTATCCCGTAAAGTAGCCGAGCAAGGTATACGACCGGCAGTTGACCTTAACCAAACGTCATCGAGCCTCTTAACACCAGATGTCGTCGGCGATCGACACTATATGTTGAGTGTGCAAGTGCTCGCGCTCTTACAGAAGTATGAAAGTTTACGTGGCATCATCGCAATTATCGGTGAAAACGAGCTCTCTGCAGCCGATCGGGCAGACTATGCCAAAGCGAAAAAATTGATAGCAAACTTTACACAGAACATGAACGTTATGACGAAACATAACGGTGTCAAAGGTGATTTCTTTACTCGCGAACAAACGCTCGCATCAATTGAAGAAATAATCGTTTAGGCAAGGAATTTGTATATGGCAACACGTCAAGATGCTTCAACTGGAGAACTCGTCGAAGACGGTGATAAAAAAGCGTTCGTTCCAAAAGACGATCCAACGCTGATGCAGATTAAGGTGTATTCTCCTTATCAAACGTACTACAACGAGCTCGCAACTAGCATTAGTGCAGTAAATGCGACAGGCCCTTTTGATATATTGAAAGGTCACCATCGATTTCTAACACTACTCGACCCTTGTGAACTGGTGATACACGGGAAAAGTGGTATCGAAAAAATTAAAATTTCTCATGGGATTATGTACGTCAAAGAAGACAAAGTGACTGTCTTTTTGGATGTGTAGGATAATTAGTAGGCAGTAGGCAGTAGGCAGTAGGCAGTAGGCAGTAGGCAGTAGGCAGTAGG
>DAOLHH010000023.1:0-14039 GCA_035329185.1 Candidatus Saccharimonadota bacterium
TTTTCTTTACTTTAAATCAAATTTTAGCATGTTGACCTCTGTTTGTAAAGCCCCGTATCACACGCGTGAGAGAGATACTTTGACCATACACCCTTCGAGCTTCTTCTCCGTAACAAATGTTGCACTTTCTCCCAGAGGTTCGAGTGACGTTGCAAGTGTTTCTGATGTGATGTACTCCGAAAATGAACGTAGCGAATCAACAATAAGCTCATCGGTACTCTCTATTGATAGCTTTATACGGTCATCCACTTGTAAGCCAGCGTCTTTCCGAGCCTGTTGTACCGCTCTGACAAGCTCCCTCGCTACGCCTTCGTGTCGCAGATCATCAGTAAGGTTAGTATCTAAAACAAGCTCATAAGCGTCGCCTTCAAGCCATTCAACTTCTTTTACGTTCAATTCCTCGCACATGATATCGAGATATGCTTGTTTTTCAGGTCCTAGATCTGCGGAACTTCTAACCGTTAACTTCGCGAGTGGCTGGCGTATCTTGATGCCATGTTGTGAACGGAGAGCGAGCCCCTCGTTTACGACACTACGGACACTGTCCATTGCAGCAACAACCAGCTCGTTTACATGCCCCACTTCTGGCCAGTCTCGCAAATGTACTGATTCCCCGCCCGTTAATTTCTGGTAGAGCTCTTCAGCTAAAAATGGCGTAAAAGGCGCTAAGACATGGGCTAGCTGAACCAAAACATAATGCAGAGTTCTGTACGCATTTTGTTTGTCTTTGTCATCATCAGACTTCCAGAATCGTTTGCGCGAACGGCGCACAAACCAGTTACTTAAATCGTCAATAAACGGCAGTATTTGTCGAGATGCCATCTGTAATTCATACTCTTTCATTGATTTTTCAACAACATTTATCATTGTGTGAGTTTTTGAAATAATCCATTGGTCAAGCACGTTTGGGCAATCACGTAATGGATCATCAATTGAGCCGTCCCATTCCCATGCATCCACGTCCGCATACATGGTGAAGAAATCGTAGACGTTCCAAACCATAGCTAGCTTACGAGATATATCTGCGACATCCTTATCAATCAGCGAGAAGTCCTCGCCATTCATAAGCGACGAGCTCACAAACAAGAACCGAAGCGCGTCCGCACTATACGTATCCATCACTTCATTCGGATCGGTATAGTTTCCGAAACTCTTGCTCATCTTACGGCCGTCGTTTCCGGCCATGGTACCCGTCGCGATCACGTTCTTAAAAGAAGAGGTATCAAACAAGCCAACACTCACCACGTGCATGTAATAAAACCATGCGCGAGCTTGAGCTATGTATTCAACGATAAAGTCTGCAGGATAGTTTTTTTCAAATGTTTCGACGTTTTCAAACGGAAAATGGAACTGTGCAAATGGCATACTGCCTGATTCAAACCAACAGTCCATCACTTTTTCTATTCTCTTATACGTGACATTATTTATTGTAAACGTCACATCATCTATCCAAGGACGGTGATAGTCTTCAAGCTCGATCCCTGAGAGTTCTTTCAACTCGGCATAACTGCCGATGACCTTAATGTGCTCTTTGCCTGATTCATCAGTTCCCTTCCATACAGGCATGGCCGTTGCCCAGAAACGATCCCTACTTAAGTTCCAGTCAGGAGCAGATTCAATCGTCTTCTCAAATCGTCCGTGCTTGATATGATCGGGATGCCAGTGGATATTTCTATTCTGTTCAAGCATTTGCGATCGCTGCCCGTCTATATCCATAAACCAGCTCGGAACAGCACGATACATAAGCTTGGTATTACATCTAAAACAGTGTGGGTAGCTGTGCTTGATATAGTCAATCTTTATCGCGATGTCACGGGCAAGCAACTCTTTTGCAACTTGCTTGTTTACATCCCATACATTGCTCCCAATCCATTCACCGAGTGTATAGATACCATTTTCATCAGTCGACATGACCCATGGAATATCGTGTTGTTTCGCTAAGACATAATCATCCTCACCATAAGCTGGAGATTCGTGTGCGATACCGGTACCATCTTCATCTGTGACAAAGTCTGCATGCCAGACTCTGAACGCATTCTTATGGTCAAGCTCTAAGCCAAACGGCTGTTCATACTGTAATCCAACGAGCTCTGAACCGTCCAATTCTCTACCTAATGTGTACTCTAGCGGCTGGTGTTTTTCGTCGGTCATTACCTTTTTGTACAAATTTTTTGCCATGATTAATATTTGGTTTTTATATGTAATTTCAACATACTTTATTGATTTATTTACAGCGATAGCACTGTTAGATGGGAGGGTCCAGGGTGTTGTAGTCCACGCAACAAGATATCTATCCGACTCGTCGAGTAATTTGAATTTAACGAAAACACTTGGATCGGTGTCGTCCTGATAGCTGTTATCCATAGCAATTTCGGCTTTAGATAACGGGGTTGCATCACGCGTACAGTACATGAGGACTTTTTCACCCTCATAGATTTTGCCTTTCTCATAGAGTGTCTTAAAGGCCCACCAGACAGACTCCATATATTCTTTATCCATCGTTTTATAGGCGCCGCGGAAATTGACCCACCGACCTATACGGTCGATTGTATCTTCCCAAAGATTGCCCGTTTGGACCATGTTATCTCGACACGTCGTTATGTACTCTTCGAGGCTAATCTTTGTACCGATGTCGCGTTTATCCTTGATATCTAGCTTCTTCTCAGTGAATACTTCTGCTGGTAGCCCATGACAGTCCCAACCCCACACACGCTCAACACGCTTCCCTTGCATCGTCCAGAAGCGTGGCACGACGTCTTTGACCACTGAGCTCAGTAGTGTGCCATGATGCGGAACACCGGTGATAAAAGGAGGCCCATCGTAAAAGACATATTTATTCTGTTCCGAACGCATTTCGACTGATTTTTCGAATATTTTGTTCTGTTTCCAGTACGTAACGATATCTTTTTCGTACTCGATAGCCTTACGCCTGCTTCCTGATTCGAATTTCACGGTTCTTACAGCCCTTTCTTCTTAAAATAAAAAAATCTCAGCATTTGCCTTGCTGAGAGTCATCTATCGAATCATACGATTAGAGACGGTACCATCTCAAACTTTCACTTAATCTTATCTTTTACGCAGATTCACGAAGGGTTCTACGAACGGTTTCCCGATTTTCTTCCCTATAGCTTCATGATTGATAGTCATATATTCGTCTATGGTGCTACGAAATGCTTACTGAGTATTTTACACCGATACGCTATGGTAATCAATCACGGCACCGGCAACTTCATCAATGAGTGGTAGCGGTAAGCCTTCCCACATGCCTAAAACACGCCCGTCTACCGCTGTAGCAATGATTGCAGGGTATTGCGTGACCCCATAAAGTGACGCCTCGGCAGCTCCATCACGAGTATCAAGATCGAATTCTTCAATCGCTTTATCGGGATAACGACGACGCATCATCTCAATGAATTCATACATTGGACGTGCATGTTCGCTATTACGTCGATATAAGGCCACCAATCTCATAAGAAAAGTGTACCACTATTGGGGAAATATGAAAAAGGAATATGAAATATGGGAGGTGAGGAGTTAGGGGTGATAGGTGACAGGCGATGAGTGAGGGGTGAAAGACAGTAGGTAGTAGGTAGTAGGCGGTTAGTGGTTAGGGGTTGGAATTGATGGGTAATGCTCGTGTGTACAAGAGTGTTATTATTGAGAGCTCGCAAAGATTATTTACCTTTGCCAAATCTCAAGTCATGAGGGAGGACCGTAGCTCGAGAGCGTCGGTTTATTCCGGCGCCCCGCGTGATGAGAGGAGGGTCTCCCCTCCTCTCATAGTGTTCAGCTACAGCCGGTGGTGGAGCCACATGTCGTACAGACGTAACAGCTACCGGCTTTTTGCGTCTGGTTGCCACAGTTATAACACATCGGTGCATGCGAAGCATTTGCACTTTGAGAAGTGTTATTTTTCTTTTCTGTTGTCGTATTCGCTACAGGTGATGTAACGACAGTTGTTTCTACTGGTATCTCAACCGGTTGCATTTGAACCGCTGGAACTTCCGGTACATCGACCAATGTTGTTTGTTCGAGTGGCATATCCTCAAACGAAGCAAGACCGAGCTCTAGACGATCATCAAAGCTTAAGTAATTGATAGCAAGTCTGCGGAAAATGTAATCTACCAATGAAGTTGCGGTTCGTATCTCACTGTCATCTGTTATGCCTGATGGAGCAAACGAGATACTGGTTAAGCCCTTGATATACACTTTGAGTGGAACGCCATGCTGTAAACCGTAGCTGACTGAGCGAGCAAACGAGTCCATGAGCCCTGAGAGCGTTGAACCCATTTTGGCGACATCGATGAAGAGCTCTCCAGGGCGACCATCTTCATATTCACCGACAATCAGGTAGCCATGACAATCTGCTACGGTGAATGAGAATGTCTTAGAATTTCGAACTCTTGGCAGTGGCTGACGTGCTGCATACCCGCCAGTTACTACAGGGCTTACAACGACCTGTGGCTGAGCAACAGGCGCTTCGGTCTTCTCATCTGAGCCTTCTTTCTTTGCCATGGAAAGAGGCTGAGCAACCTTACAGTTGTCTCGATAAATGGCAACCGCCTTTAAGCCCAACTTCCATGAGTCAAGATGCAATTGTTCGATATCTTCTACCGTTGCACTCTCCGGCATATTGACCGTTTTACTGATGGCGCCAGAGATAAATGGTTGCACTGCGCCCATCATCTTAACGTGGCCAAGGTAGTGGATAGCGTTATCACCCATTGAACAGGCAAAGACATTCACGTGCTCTTGCTTCAACGCTGGAGCTCCAAGAATAGTTTTCTCTGTATCGATATAAGCAACGATTGCATCAACTTGGTCCTTTGAATAGCCCAATACAGTCAGCGCTCGTGGCACGGTCTGGTTGACGATGCTCATCATGCCCCCACCGACCAACTTCTTCATCTTAACGAGGCCGAGATCTGGCTCAATACCAGTGGTATCACAATCCATCATGAGACCAATTGTGCCGGTTGGCGCTAGTACGCTTGCCTGTGCATTGCGTACGCCGTATTTCTTACCAAGTTCGACTGCGTTATCCCACGCATCTGCTGCTGCACTTAAGAGCTCTTCAGAGACAAGTGTTGGATTAATCTGTGAGACCGCGTCACGATGCATTTCAAGCACATGTTGCATATTGGCTTTGTCTTTTTGATAGCCCGCGAATGGTCCGACTCTTTTAGCAAGCTTCGCGCTCGTTGCATATGAATGTCCAGTGAGTAGTGCTGTTATAGCGGCAGCTTGGGCACGTCCTTCTTCAGAATCATAAGGTAACCCTTGTGCCATAAGAAGTGCGCCAAGATTTGCGTAACCAATACCAAGCTCTCGGTATGCCTTTGCATTTTTTGTAATATTAACCGTTGGGTATTCTGAATACCCTACAAGTATTTCCTGAGCAGTAAAAATGAGCTCTACGGTGTGCTTGAATGCGTCAACATCGAAGGTGCCATCGTCACGGAGATATTTCAATAGGTTAAGGCTCGCCAGGTTACATGCTGAGTTGTCGAGGTGCATATATTCAGAACATGGGTTTGAGCCGTTGATACGACCGGCATTTGGGGTCGTGTGCCATTTATTGATGGTGGTATCGAACTGCAAACCTGGATCAGCACATTCCCACGCGGCTTCTGCTATTTGCCGCCAGAGATTTCGAGCTTTCATTGTCCGTACAGTCTTACCCGTAGTCACCGCTCGGAGATCCCAGTCTTCATCGTTTACTACTGCTTCCATAAACTCGTCGGTAACGCGGACCGAGTTGTTGGCATTCTGATACTGAATAGAGAACGAGTCTTTACCGTCAAGGTCCATATCAAAGCCGTTGTCTCGTAGCACACGAGCTTTGCGCTCTTCTTTTGCCTTGCACCAAATGAACTCTTCAACATCAGGGTGGTCGACATTTAATATGACCATTTTCGCAGCGCGGCGTGTTTTACCGCCACTTTTTATGGCACCTGCTGAGCTGTCTGCTCCACGCATGAAGCTAAGTGGACCTGAGGCTGTTCCGCCACTTTGGCTTAAGCCTTCTGCAGAGGAGCGAATGGCGCTCAGATTGATTCCAGAGCCAGAACCTCCCTTAAAGATCATGCCTTCTTCGGTATACCAGTTCAATATTGATGCCATTGTATCTTCAATACCTAGGATAAAACATGCGCTCGCTTGTTGCGCGCGCTCAGGAGCACCAATATTAAACCAAACTGGCGAGTTGAATGCAGCGCGTTGAGTAGCAAGGATATACTTCAACTCTTCGCGGAATGTCTCTGCTTCTGTGTCGGTCTCGAAATATCCTTCTTGAATACCTTGACGCGTTACGGTGTCGACCACACGATCAATAAGCTGTTTGAGAGAGGCTTCACGTTGTGGGGTACCGGGAGTGCCTGTAAAGTATTTTTGCGCCACGATATTAACCGCGTTTAGAGACCACCCTTCAGGTATTTCAACGTCTCGCTGTTCAAAGACATTTTTGCCGGTCATCGGGTTTGCGATGATTGCGTCTTTTTTTGTCCACTTGATATTGTCGTACCCTAACGTCCCGGGCTTGGTAAAGCGCCGTTCAATCGTCAGGCTTGCTGTTTGAGACATGTTGTATACCCTCACTTCTTATTTTTATTTAGAGTCAGACAAAGCATCCTCTTCTCTCTCATAAAGAGGTGGCTTATACTAGCTCCCGCCGCGGAACAGTTATGGACTGTTTCGCAAAGGCAACCAGTATCAATCTTTGCGTTGTTTCATTTTCGACAGCTCTTTTTCAAAGCTGGCCAGATCTTTGAAGCGACGGTACACGCTTGCGAAACGTACATACGCAACTTCATCTATCTGGGCGAGGCGGTCAATGATTTCTTCACCGATACGCCTCGAAGGGACTTCTGAGTCACCGCATGCATATAGGGCCTGCTCTACTTCGCTGACTAGCTTTTCAATCTGAAGACTAGTTACCGCAGTTTTCTCACAAGCTCTATAGAGACCAGCCAATAGCTTTTCTCGGCTGTACATTTGGCGTGTGCCGTCATTCTTTACGACGATGAGTTGCGGTTTTTCTATCCGCTCATAAGTCGTAAACCTAGTTTGACACTCGATGCATTCACGTCGACGCCTGATCGATTCACCATCTGCCACTTCTCGTGACTCGATGACTTTCGTATCTGCTGCTTGACATTGATTGCAACGCACCTTCTACCCCTCTCTATTTTCTATTTTTGTAAGGTACTTATCCTATATGTAGCGCTCACACTGATATAGTAACGCTATAGGTAGTGCCTTCGCAATGCTTTTTTGGTTGTAATTTTCGTAACGCTTACGCTCACTCTTCCTCTGTTTTTTCTTGTGTTTTATCGTTTTTATTTCGTTTGAATCGTCTTAAAAATGACGGTTTCTCTAGCTCATCTTCAAGCTGGTGGTCATCGTCATGGTGCCGAGAAAAGAGCCCGCCACGCTTTGGTTCGTCCTTTTTCTCTTCGTCTGGGGATTGGTCGGTTGAATCCTTATCTTTGTTATCCTCATCTTGATCATCAGTACTCGCATCCATTGACCAGATACTTGCTACCGTAGCTCCATTATCTTCGTGGCTATCAAGTGAGCCAAGATTGAGTGATGGAGATTCACTATCTAGGTCCATATCGACATCGTGCATATCAACATCGTGATCCCGTTCGTGCATGGTCATCCTAGGTTCAGTTTCGCGCTCTTCTTCTACGGGCTCGTCTGCAATGTAAGAAGCCTTCGGTTGAGGTGTTCGTGTGAAATAGGATGCATCAAAGCCAGTTGCCACTACGGTGACGATAATCTCGCCATTTACTTCGTCGCTTATTGTTGCACCAAAAATGATATTTGCACTTGGATCGGCGGCGGCAGTAATCGTTTCAGCGGCTGCGTTAATCTCATGCATCGACATGTCGCTACCACCGATGACATTAAACAAGACCCCTCGAGCACCATCTATAGAAACTTCGAGAAGTGGAGATTCGATAGCTTGTTTTGCTGCTTCAACTGCTCTGTTCTCACCTGCTGCTCTGCCGATACCCATAAGTGCGCTCCCGGCGTCGCTCATAACCGCTTTGACGTCAGCAAAGTCAAGATTGATCAATCCGTGAACCGTAATTAGATCTGATATACCTTGCACGCCTTGTCGAAGTACATCGTCTGCGACTTTAAATGCCTCGAGCAAAGGCGTCTTGCGATCTATGGTCTGCAGTAGCCTATCATTAGGAATTGTGATTAAGGTATCGACGTGGTGAGAAAGTCGCTCTATTGCACCTTCCGCATTGGCTTTGCGCTTTTCACCCTCAAAGGCAAATGGTCTCGTTGCGAAACCTACAACAAGAGCACCGCATTCTTGAGCAACTTCTGCTACCACATGACCTGCACCACTTCCGGTACCACCACCAGCACCAAGCGTCACAAATACCATATCTGCGCCATCTAGGGCTTTTTTAATTTCGTCTCGCGATTCTTGAGCAGCTTGTTCTCCAACGGATGGATCAGCACCAGCTCCAAGGCCTTTCGTCGTATCCTTACCAATATGTATTTTTACAGAAGCTTTTGAATAATGTAGTGCTTGTGCATCAGTATTAACAGCGATAAATTCAACGCCATCAACACCTGACTCAACCATACGGTTGACGGCAGCACCACCGGCACCACCTACACCTACCACTTTAATGCGGGCAAAGGTTTCTATGGCTGGGGCGACTTGGGGCATGGTTTTCTATTCTCCTAGCGTGATTATGCATTCAGTATAACGAGCCTACCTCTATCATGCAACAGGTGCACAATGATTACACTCAGTATTATACGTCCTTGAGTATTGTCATGCGTCAGCGTTTTTTAAAGCGCTTAAAGAGTGAACTAATATTGTCGACGACTCCGCTGTAATCATTCGGATGTCCTACCGCATGCTGTCCATCTAGGAGCATATCGAGTAACATTAAGCCGATTGGTGTGGCGAAGGTAATATTCTCACTAACATCAGCAAGGCCACTTAACTCTTGTATCTTTCCAATACGCGCTGGTAGCTCTAGTTTTTCGCGGGCAAAATCTGCAAGATCTTTGATGTGAGCTGTCCCGCCTGTAAAAATAATACCGCCCGGGAGTTTACGCGATTTGCCGATACGTTTTAGTTCTTTATCTATCAGTTCAAAAAGCTCCTCGATACGAGCCTCTATGACCATGTGTACTTCGTCGGCATCAAAGGTGTGCTGGTGTTTATCAATGATAACTGAGTATGTGGCCCGTGATGGTTTTGCAAGTGATGCAAACTCAACTTTAACGCGCTCTGCGATATCTAAGTCAGTTTTTAAACCTATAGCAAGATCATTGGTGACATGCATGCCACCAACGGGTATAACGGCAACGTGTTGTACTTCACCATCTTCAACTACAACTAAATTAGTTGTACCAGCGCCAATATCAACTACAGCCGTTCCCGCCTCTTTTTGCTGACGAGTCAGCACCGCCTCAGCAGATGCGAGGCTCGACACTGTACGATGCTTGATGACTAATGAACTCTTCTGAGCAGACGTCTCAAGTAGTTTAATATTTGGTGTAGACGCGGTTACGATATGCGTATCGACCTCTAGACGTACACCCTGCATTCCGATAGGGTCTTTAATATTATCTTGTCCATCAAGCCGGTAAGCCTTCGGGAATACTTGAATAATTTCTCGATTGGCTGGTAGTTGCATAACTGCGGCGGCTTCTTCAACACGCATCCTATCATCAATGGTGATTTCTCGATTTGCTGCACTAATAGCGATAACACCCCGAGAATTAAAACCTTGTACATGTGCACCGTTGATGTTGATTGTTGCACTTGTAATATGACGACCAGATAACCGTTCAGCATCTTGGAGAGCATTTGTAATCGCCACAGCAACCTCATCGGTATGCGCAACCACTCCACGTCTCATACCGGTGTTTTCAGCTTCGCTGAAACCAATAATCTCAGGTCGGCCAGCTTCATCTACCGTTCCAACTACAACTCGTACTTTCGATGTCCCAACATCTACACCGACGAAATGCTGTGTTGCATGAGGTTCACGCATATGACTTTTACCTAATGGTCCTTTCAGAGGTGTAATGCTGTGTTTGTTTGTTTTGATAGTCGATCATCAGTGCTATTACCTTATACATTATTTCGGCTAAACTCTATTGCAGTATATCGCTATTGGTTACGTAACTGCAAGGATTTTGGATAATAACGAGGCATAGAGTGAGGGGTGACAGGTGAAAGGTGATGGGTAGGTAAAGGGTGACAGGTGATGAGTTAGGGGTGAGGGGTGATGGGAGGCCAGCCAGGGGTGATGAGTAATAAGTGAGGAGTGAGGGGTGAGGGGTGGGTAGTTGGAAGTCAGTGGTTAGCGGTTAGTAGATGGTGGTTAGTGGTTTGCGGAGGTTTTTCGGAAGAACTAGGAACGAGTTAGGATTTCGCAGCCATCGTGGGTGACAAGTATCGTATCTTCAAAATGAGCAGATTGAGAGCCGTCACGAGTACGGATAGTCCAACCATCCGGGTCTATGACGACACGCCACTCACCAAGCGTGGCCATAGGTTCGATTGCTATAGTCATACCTTCTTTTAAGATTGAACCACTCCCCTTGAAACCATAATTTGGTATTTCTGGTGGTTCATGTAAGTCGTGACCTACTCCATGCCCTACAAGTTCACGGACGATACCTAGTTGTGCCTTATCAAGGACGGATTGTACGGCGGCACCGATATCTCCAGTACGCGCACCCGCTTTTACGGCACCAATACCGGCATCAAGCGATCGAAGTGTCTGCATAACGAGCTCTTGTTCTCTTTTTGTTCGCGGTGTCGCGCCAACGATAACGGTACGTGCAGCATCTGTAATCATGCCGTTATAGCTCACACCAAAATCAAAACTAACAATGTCGCCGTTTTTAAATGGAACGTCGTCAGGAATACCATGAACAACCGCGTCGTTGCGTGAAATACAAATGCTCGCCGGAAAATCTGGCGTCCTTGGACCGCCTGATACTCCTATAAACACCGGCTTTGCACCCAGGCGCTTAAGTTCGCTCTGAGCATATCTGTCAATTTCAAGCCCTGTCATACCTTCAACGACGAGGCCTTCGATGCTCGCGAGAATCTGAGCCATGATACGACCACTCGTGCGTATTGCTTCGATTTCTTTTGGCGTTTTAGGTCTCATGCTTTGTGTATGCCGAGCTCAGTTACAGCCTTCGTAATGCGCTCGCGTACTTCGTCTTCTGAACCACTTCCATCTATAAGCGGAGATGGAATGCCGAGCTTTTCATAATATTCAAGAATTGGAAGTGTTACGCGCCTATATTCATCAAAACGTCGCGTGAGTGCTTCTTCGGTATCATCTGGTCGCCCGCGTTTCATGAGTCGTTCAATAGCGATTTCTTTCGGTACGTCAAGGTGAATGATGCATGAAATTGGGGTACCATTTTTTTCTACAAATTGTTCAAGCCACTGTGCTTGCGCAAGCGTACGAGGAAATCCATCAAGTATAATCTGTGATTCGTTCATAAGTTCCTTCAAGATAGGTTCGACGATTTCGTACAACTCTTCATCAGTTAAAAGTTCGCCACGTAGCATACGCTGACGCTTCTCGCCACTGATATGCATTCGTAATAGCTCGCCTGTAGAAATCCACGGAAAACCGAGCAAATCAGATAAATGCTTTCCTTGTACACTCTTGCCAGCACCCGCTACACCGATAAATAGAATCATGACACTCTCCCTTATCCTTGTACTAGTTGTTTGACGACCTTCGCAACGAGTCCGCCATCTGCTGTCGGAGCACTCGCCTTCACTTCGCCGATTATCTTACCCATGTCCTTTATAGTCACCTCGCTCAGTCCTAGGGTCTGTATGACTTTGTCGACATGCTCTTTGATTTCAGCCTCGCTCATTTCTTCTGGTAAATAGCTTTCGATAATATCTAGTTGAAATTTTTCATATGCACTACGTTCAGTCTCTTGTGCTTGATCATACAGCGCAATTGCATCTTTACGAGCTTTTGCTTCTTTTTTTAATACTCCCACTATCTCAGGGTCTGACAAACCACTTTCGCGTTTTCCATCAGCGACCTCTTTGTACAATACTGCACTCTTGATGCCACGCAGTGCTTCTACCAATTGCTTATTACCCGAGAGCATAGCTGCTTTCAGGTCACTATCTATGGTCGCTTTGAGCATGGGCTATTTTCCGAGTCTAATTTTCTTGAATTTCTGTACTTTACGCTCTTTGCGGATAATTGCCTTTGTACGGCGGTCTCGCTTGCTGAGCGGTTTCTCAAAGAATTGTGCTTGTTTTGCTTCTGCAAGAATACCGGATTGCTGAACTTTGCGCGTGAAACGGCGCATTAAGTTTTCCATCGGTTCTTTTGCATCTTTTTTCGTTACTTGAATCATAGTTGACATTCTACCTGAAAGTGACCCCTTATGCAACCGTGATTAGGCTAGAGGCCTTGTTGGCGTTTTTGTGCTGCGCGTTGAGACTTTAGAACAATACTTTGCAACTCTTTAAAAATGAGAAAATGCTTATTCGTGTAATAGACCTTTGTGTTTCCCTGTTTTTCAGAGATTAGAAAACCGACTTTTTCAAGCTTCTTAAGCTCCCTCTGTATATTTCCAGCGTCTTCTTTGATGAGTTTTGCAAGTCCACGAACGTGCGTCTTGAAATCTGGATATTTCGAATAAACGACAACTATTTTCCTGCGTACTCGTGATGTGATGAATGTATCTAACATAAGCCTTTTATTGTTATTAGAACAACGTAATAGCTTTGAGTATAGCCGGATTTTTTTAAAGATGCAAGATAACTTTTCATAAAATGGTGACATAAGATGAGATACTAGTTCTATGTACTACTATGAGGTTACATTGGGGGTTGCTCGACATTGGAAACAGCCCGTTTACGCCTATAGCTCAAATGAGGAGATAGGCATTTCAGCACTCGTGTACGTTCCATTTGGACCACAACGGATGCTGGGCGTTGTTGTAAAGCGTACAAAAAAGCCCGCCTTTGAAACAAAGCATATTTTAGCGATAAGTGGCATAAATATATCTGAATCAACCTTAAAGTTTTTATTTTGGTATGAGGCATATTACGCTCTCGCACCGAGCCAGAGTACCGCGCAGCTACTTCCTGATTATCTGACTAAAAAACCACAGACTACTTCATTCAGTGGTCAATGGTCGCCTGAGATACCCCTCCCTATAACCGATGCTCAATCAGAAGCAATCTCTGCTATAACGAGCACCTCAAAACCAACTGTACTGCACGGCATTACAGGATCTGGCAAAACACGTATCTATCTTCATCTGATTCGTAGCCAGCTTGAAATGGGCAAAAATGCATTATTACTTGTACCTGAAATAGCACTCACCGCTCAACTCATAATTGAGTTGCAGAAATTAGCACCGACACTCGTTTTTCATTCGCAACTTACGGATGCAGAACGCTCGAAACTTTGGTATACCATAGCAACAAGTGAGAATCCCTGTGTGGTAGTAGGTCCCCGGTCAACGCTCTTTTTACCCTATAAGCATCTTGGCATTATCATTGTCGATGAAGCTCACGAACCTTCGTATAAACAAGATAATGAGCCTCGGTACCACGGTTTGTATGTTGCGGCAGGATTAGCGAATGCACACAAGGCAAAGTTACTCCTTGGCTCTGCAACACCTCCAATATGCGAGACTGAATTTATACTCTCGAGAGGAGGCAATCTTGTTTGTCTGCATGAACAGGCGTTAAAAGCGACAGCGCAAAAAAATATGAAGATTGTAGATATGCGTGACACCACTCAACTTTCCGCCCATCCATTGTTTTCAAAAGTATTATTAGAAGCAATACGTACTGCACTTAAAGAAGGCTCTCAATCGCTCCTTTTTATTAACCGTCGTGGTACTTCAAAACTCGTTCTTTGCTCGGAAGACTCATGTGACTGGATTGCTACCTGTGAGTCATGTGAACTGCCCCTCACCTATCACCACGACAGCGGTATGCTTGTATGTCATACCTGTGGTAGAAAACAGCGTATTCC
>DAOLHH010000024.1:0-13915 GCA_035329185.1 Candidatus Saccharimonadota bacterium
ATGTGGTTTATCTATTCTTGTGCAGCAATGCTGTTGTTGGTTACGCGCCGAAGTACTGAAAAGACATTGACAGACAAAATTCCTAGTTCTGCGCTTGCGTGGTTACAACAGTTGACCGCTCTGCCATTTATGGCGACTATGTTGCTCTTTGCAGACTGGTATAACCCATTTAGCCTAGGGGCTCAGTTTTTATTACTGCTCGCCCTGTATGCCTTTGTCGCAGCGATTGACTTAATACTGTATTACAAAGCAATCTCGGTAGGCGACATTTCTCTTGTTGCACCCCTGCTGAATTTATCTTCAGTGACGGGCATCATGACTTCATTCCTCATACTGCATCAAAACCCCACCATATTTGGAGTCTCCGGCGCTCTATTCATCGTACTCGGCGCTTATTTTGTCATGAAGCATCGATCAAAAAACCATTCGAAAGCATCAAATAACGCACTTGCGATTTCTCTAGTGTTATTTTTAACGATTATCCGAGGCTTTTATTCTCCGATTGAAGTCACTCTCCTTCAAATAACAAATCCTATATATCTGAATTTCTTCTCGTCACTTCTGACAGTGCCGACCATACTGCTTATTATCCTAATTCGAACAAAAAATAAATCTCAGTCTCCCTTCAATAAAAAACTCCGCGCCACTCTTCGAAGGCATAAGCTCGCGCTTGCTTTCATTGGCTTCACAATGGCGATTAATATTTTCTTTACCTTAACGGCCAAGACGACAGCTCCTAACGCTGGTTACGTTACCGCCATAAAAGGTGCGCAAGTTGTCCCAATGACTTTTGTAGGAGTACTCTTTTTTAAAGAACATGTAACCAAACGACAGTGGGCAGGAATCGCACTTATATTCACCGGCCTACTAAGTTTTATGTTTTCTTAGAAAGTTACAGATTTCGTATTGACTCAAGAAGCTCTTTTGCAAGTGTGCGATGTGCCTGTTGCGTTTCGTCACTCATATCTACCCCATGCATAATTTCTGCTGCGGTGAGCTCGACTTCTCGATTGACCGTTAGTACAAATGCTGGATGCGCTAAGGCTGTCTCTATCTCCATAATCGCACTATGAAGCCGACGTTCTTTTTCACCATCGCTAATGAAACCACGCGTTCCAAGTCGCTCCATCCAGACATCATAGCTCGGTGGCAATATAAATAAAGGCTTTAATGTAGGTATCGCTTGAGTTAATTCCAGCGCACCTTGAACATCAATCTCCATGATTGGGTGTTTTCCTTGATCTATAACCTGCTGGACAGCCTTTATGCTCGTACCATAACAGGTTTCTCCATGTATAGCTTTAATCTCTATAAAAGCACCTTTTTGCGCTAGTTCGAGCATTTTTTCTGGGCTCACAAACCAGTACTCATTTCCATTTTCTTCGAGTATTCCGTGATTCTCTCGAGGCATGCGTGTGGTATGCGATACCACATGTGCGTATGGACCATGGCCAAGTAGATAATTCGTAATTGTGTTTTTACCCGAAGCGGTCACCCCACACAACACGGTTACTTCACCGGACCCAAGAATCTTTTTAGCTGCATCAGGCATTTGATACGACGCAACAATCTCATGTAGGGCGGTGACTGTTTGTTTTTTCTGTTCTTCCATTTTGTTATTATAAACTATTTTTCTTCAGAAGAAAAATAAATACTGTCATCTTGATCGCCAAGACGTTCTAGTAGGATATCGGCAGTTTCACGAGCTAGACGAGCTCGGTGCTCGTCAGGGGCTTCCCCGTTCATAATGCGTTTGATATCACGCACAGCAAAATCCACATTATCGTTTAGTACAAAATGGTATTCAGGGTCAAGAAGTGCAGTTTTTATTGACGTGATTGCTTCGGCAATACGATCAGAAATATCGCTATCGCGCTGTGCACCGATTCGTCTCATCCATTCCACATATCCAGGCGGCATGATATAGATAGGTAATACACGCCGGAAACCAAGCTCGCGAAACGAAGGAATTGCGGTCGCAAAAATCGCCATACTACACCACCCCTCTTCAGGATACGCATCCATGTGTGTACCATAAAAATCTCCCGCTTCACTGACTACAAATTGTGCAAATGTACCTGTTTTAATTTCTTGAAGCACCTGCACATAATCATCTCGGAAATGATAATTTTGATTATTTTCCTCATCAGGCCGCATATCTCGTGTCACATCACTTAAGACAGCCGGCACATCGAGCTTATTTATTATTGTTGTCTTGCCAACGCCCGTTGGACCGACCACGGCGAGTAAATCGACATTCGCAAGACGCATTTGCACAGCGTTACTGACAGTATATACATCTCGTAGCTTACGTGCCCAAATTATGAATTCATCTTTATTCATCTGTAGCTATTGTAGCAACTAATTACAAAAACTTGCGCTCTTACTAATTAGTCTCTCTTAAGTAACACTGTAAAAGCTTCTGCGGGCAAATCAACTTTACCGAATCGCTTCAACCGCTCTTTACCACGCTTTTGTTTTGCGAGTACTTTTTTCTTACGAGACACGTCTCCACCGTAAAGTCCAACGGTTACATCTTTCCTGAATGCACTTAAGTCTTCACGGGCGATAAATTTTCCTCCTATCGCTGCCTGCAAACTCACCTTGAAGTTTTGTCGCGGAATAATATCTTTCAGTTTTTCAACTGTAGTACGGCCTAGATTGTGCGCTTCGGTGCGGTGACACATAACGCTTAAAGCTTCGACAATATCGCCGGCTACATAAAAATCGACACGAACCAAATCTTCTGCGCGATAATCTGAGAGCTCATAGTTAAAGCTCCCGTAGCCCGACGTCTGGCTCTTCAATTTGTCATAAAAATCGGTCAGCAAGTTTGCTAAAGGCGCTTCAAAGGTGACTAGCGCAAGTTGATCGTCGACATAGCTTATATTCTTTTGAAAACCTCGCGCATTAGAAACAAGCTGAATTACAGCACCGACATATTCTTTTGGCACCACTATCTCACCATTAATCCATGGCTCTTTAATTTCTCTAATTTCTTGCGTTTCGGGAAGTTGGCTCGCGTTGGTTAAATCAAGCTCATCACCATTTGTCATAATGATTTTATAGTCGGTCGAAGGGTTCGTAACAATCAAATCAATATCGAATTCACGCTCTATACGTTCTCTCACGATATCCATGTGTAACAGACCTAGAAATCCTATGCGAAATCCATGACCAAGCACAGGTGAGTTTTCTGGTACATATATGAGAGCCGAGTCACTTAATTTTAGTTTCTCTATAGCATCTTTTAGTTGCGGATAGAACTCGTTGCTACTCGGGAAGAATCCAGCATATACAAATGGTTTCACTTCTTTATAGCCTGGTAGCGCGTCAGCAGGCTGTTTTGTTAAAGATACGGTGTCACCCACTCTTGCTTCGCTTGTATCGTGAAAGTTCGTCACAATATACCCAATCTCACCGGCATTTAGAGATTGAGTCGGCTTCATATCAGGAGATAAATAGCCGACTTCTAGGGCGTCACCTTCTGCGCGCGTAGCAATCATTTTTATCTCAGCATTTTTCGGAACCGCTCCGTCTATTACACGCACATAAACGATCACGCCTCGATATTCATCATAAAAACTATCAAAAATAAGCGCCCGCGCGGCCGATTCATCACTTCCTTTTGGACATGATACTTTTTCAATGACTTCATCGAGTAAACGTTCTACACCGGCACCTGTCTTGGCACTTATCGCTAAAATATCATCTGGCTTGCAGCCGAGAAGCGACACCACTTCGGCGGTGACACGGGGCACATCGGCTGCTGGTAAATCGATTTTATTGAGGACCGGAATTATAGTGAGATTCGCTTCCATCGCAAGATACACGTTTGCAAGTGTTTGCGCTTGGATTCCTTGTGATGCATCGACTACTAAAATAGCTCCCTCGCATGCCTGTAAACTTCTCGATACCTCATAGCTAAAATCAACATGACCTGGCGTATCAATTAAATTTAGTTGATACCCTTTATAGTTCATCCTGACTGGCGCAAGTTTAATCGTTATTCCGCGCTCCCGCTCTAGGTCCATTTTGTCGAGTAGCTGAGCCTTCATTTCACGCTTTTCCACCGTACCAGTTATCTCAAGGAGCCTATCAGCAAGCGTGCTCTTTCCATGGTCAATATGTGCAATGATACAAAAGTTTCTGATGTTTGATTGGTTCATTGTCCGCCTATTATAACAGAGGTCAAAGAAAAATCCTCAAAGAACTCCCCTGATTGGCTTCATGATGATTTCACGTCCCTTGCGAATCGTGGCGCGCGCTTCTTCAAACTCAAATACCAATGACATGCTTACATGCACTGTCAGTACAACAAGTGAAATCGCCGCGAGTTTAGACCCAAGTAAGAAGAAACCAGTATCGCCTATGTTTAATGGCAAGAGAGTAAGCATAATAAATGCAGAAAACAGCGTAAAGCCACTCACAGAAATAAGCCTTCCAGAAAAATACCAAAACTCTTTAGTCAGAATCTTAGGGTCTCTCATAACGAGCACAATTCCGATAATCAAGACTTCACTCGCAGATACAATCGACTGCGCTATGGCAAGTCCAGCAGCGCCGTAGGTCGTGGGACGTGCCAAAGTAAACACGAGAATAATATTTAGCGCAATCGCAAATAGAGAGATTATGAGTGGGGTAGTCGTATCTTTATGTGCATAAAAATAGCGTGATAGTAACGCGTAAACGGACCTAAAAAAGATAGCTATCGATAAGAAACCTAGAAGTAATGCGATTTCGGGTGAGCCCTTGGTGAAAATTATTCGCGCTAAATAACCACGACAAAAATATGCAATGATTACCGTCGGAACTGAGAGCCACATAATAACTCGTAAAACACCGACAAATTCTTTACGAAATAAATCTGCTCTCCCTTGTGCAAGACGCTCACTTAAGCGCGGGAATGCGGCATTTGATATTGATGACCCGATTAGCAATATAGGCGCAGTATGGATTGTAAATGCGCCTTCATATGAAGATACGACACCGTCGCCAAATAAACGTGCCCGGTTGGTTTCAACAATGGAGTTCAGCGAGTCTACTCCTTGGTCTAGAGACCGTGCTGGTAACTGACGAAGGACTCTTCGAAAATCCACGCTCTTAAACGAGATGATCGGCTTCCAATGAAAATTGAGCCCCGCCACCCCAATGAATGCGATTATGAGCTGTAATAAACCCCCTGCAAGGGCGCCAATACCCAAACCAACCAAGCCGATTGAATCTTTGAATAAGAATATGCTACCAATCAGGGTCAAGTTATAGATAAGTGGTGTTATGGCAAAAAAGAAAAACCGCCCAAACACTTGCTGAGTACTTGTGAGCACTCCGGAAACCGTAAAGAACAAAGGGTTAAAGGCAATGAGGCGTAATATTTTCACCGCATTATCGAGCTGCTCAGGGCTAAGATTTGGCGCCACGATATGGGTGAGCGGACGTGCAAAAACAATTATTACGATTCCGACACCAAACATTAAGAGCGCCATAAAGTTCATAAGGCTCGTCGAGAGCGTCCAGACACCTCTTTTATCACTTCGTTGCATGTGTTCGGTCAGAATTGGTATAAAGGCGACCCCTAATGCTCCTGCTGCCAAGATATAGAAAAAGAAATCAGGTATCTTAAACATTGTGAAGTACACGTCAGTACTCTCTGGACCAACTTTAGGAAAGTTTGCAAACACCAGTTTAGTGCGCAAAAAGCCGAGCATCTGAGACAACAACATAGTCACAGCGAGCAACGATGCCGCGCCGGGCAGTGATATTTTTTGAGCAATACGAGCAGGGGCTTTTGTCATGCACCTTTCAGTATAAGCTTTTTACAGGGCTTTTTAAATGTAATATTCGCTGTGGAAATCAGTACAATGCAGCTGCTTTAGGCATATGTGAACCTTCGAAGATTTTCTTGACTTCTTCATCCTCAATGGTCTCTTTTTCAAGTAAGGCGTCTTTGAGCAATTCAAGATGTGATACATTCGCTTTTATGACGACTCGAGCGCGATCAGCAGCTTCTTTAATGAGGGCTTCGACCTCATCGTCGATAAGTTTTGCTGTTTCGTCTGAGTATTGTCGTTCATGCATCATACGGTCCATAAACATGCCATCATCTACATGGAAAACCTGGTTGCGCAATTTTTCACCCATACCCTGATTCGTAACCATTTCGCGTGCAAGTTCAGCTGCTTTTTGTAAGTCATTGCCTGCCCCGGTCGTGACTCTATCAACTCCGTACTTTATCTCCTCGGCTATACGACCACCAAGCATTCGGGCAAGTATATCTTTATATTCAACGATACTGTGGTAGCTCTTATCTTCTGGTGGGATAAACCACGTTACGCCACCCGTTCCACCACGAGGGATGATGGTTACTTTATGTACATCATCACTATCAGGGAGCACATGGCCAACAATCGCATGGCCAGCTTCATGATAAGCGGTCAACTCCTTTTCTTTGTCATTCATAACCTTACTCTTGCGCTCAGGTCCAATGGCAACTTTTTCGAACGCAGCAGTCACATCATCTTGTGTGATTGTTTTTCGATTATGTTTAGCAGCAATAATGGCGGATTCGTTTGCAATATTTGCAAGATCCGCTCCAGATGTGCCCGCTGTTTTGGCAGCGAGTGCGTCTAGATTGACATTCTTTTCAAGTGGTTTCTTTGCAAAATGTACCTTTAGAATCGCTTCGCGATCTTTTCTATCAGGCAAACCAATATTTACGCGTCGATCAAAGCGTCCAGGACGCAGTAAAGCAGGGTCAAGTACGTCAGCTCTGTTAGTCGCTGCAAGCACAATGACGTTCACCCCTTGTTCAAAGCCATCCATTTCAACCAATATCTGGTTCAATGTTTGTTCACGTTCATCATGTCCTCCACCCATACCAGAGCCTCGACGGCGTCCTACCGCGTCAATTTCGTCGACAAATATGATGCAAGGAGCGTTTTTCTTAGCTTTACCGAAGAGATCACGAACGCGCGACGCACCGACACCCACAAACATTTCAACAAATTCTGAACCAGAAATACTAAAGAAAGGTACATCAGCTTCACCGGCCACCGCACGCGCAAGCATCGTCTTACCGGTACCTGGAGGACCGACGAGCAACATACCTTTTGGAATGCGTGCCCCTACCCCTTCATACTTCTTGGGGTTCTTTAAGAAATCAACTATTTCTTCGAGGTCATCTTTTGCTTCATTGCTACCAGCGATGTCTTTAAAGGTTACTTTGTCTTTTTCGTTTCCATACAAACGAGCCTTACTCCGCCCAAAGCTCATCGCTTGGTTGCCTTGGCCTTGCGCACTTCTTGTCAACCAAAAGAGCAATCCACCGATCAGAATGACTGGACCAAAATAAGACAAGAAACTTAGCCAGGCATCGCCGGTGGTATCCTTAGGCGTAACCGTCAAAATCAAATCTTGATTTTTTTCGTTTCGTTGCAGTCCTTGCTCGTACAGATTCGAGCCCGCTTCTTTCCGTGATTGTTGAGTCGCCTCTGATTTATCTTTCGGTGTAATTTTTAGCTCATCTTCAACCACTTCAATCTTCGCTATTTCGCCATTGTTGGCTCGATTTATAACATCAGACAAATCAACCTTTTCAAGATTTTTGCCCGTACTATAACTTGATAAGCCGAGCACAATAAAGGCTCCAATAATTAATATAAAGAGAAATGTCCTAAAACCGTTGTTGCGCTTACTGCCTTGAGGTCCGACAGGGCGTTTAATTTTTTTCTTATCCATACCTAGGATTATACAGTCCCACCCTCGTTTTTGAGGAGTATGGTTTTTTTATCCATAATCAAACAAGCATTTCCCTTTAACGGGAAGGATTTTCCAGGGAAAAATGTCTTTATTGCTACACTTGCTCGCTGTAATGACCCCTCATCAAATGGTATGTTTTCGAGTCGAAACCAAAAAGCGAGTAGCTCGTGTTGTACGGGTACAGGCAATATGACAAACCGACTTCGCAACAATTCACCGCGTTTAGTTGATTGAACGAGCAAACTACGACAGAGTGTATCAATTTCCAGATAGATAGGGAGTAGTCGCTCTCTTACGGCAATAAACCCTTCTCGATGGTCTTGCAGGCGAGGCATGATATTGTGACGTACATAGTTTCGTAAATACGTTGTCTGGGCATTTGTCTCGTCTTCGCACCAAACAAGGCTATTCGCTTGAGCATAGTCAATAAGGTCTTGCTTGGGTGTTTTCAAAAAAGGGCGGATAACATCAGGTTGCGTAAATCCAATGAGACCACGCGCGGTGGTACCTCGCAATAGATTCACCACCATCGTTTCTAACACATCGTCTTGATGATGAGCAGTAATAATAGCTTCCGCTTTGTAGCGCCGTTTGAGCTCGTGGAGAAATGCATATCTTAATTCACGTGCCTGTGCTTCGCTCGCATCCTTGCCTAATTCTAGCTGTGTAGATTCGTAGGCAAAGCCATACTGCTCGGCTAACTTTTGGACAAATGATGCGTCGTCTGCGGATTGTTTACGGATACCGTGATCTACGTGAGCAACAATATAATGAATACGCTCTGGCTTCACAGCTGCGAGTTTATGGAGCAACACAACTGAATCAACACCACCGCTAATTGCAAGAATATACGTCTGTTTCATTATCTGTCATAATAACAATAAATGACACAAAAGCTTACGAAACAATTTGTAGACAGTACCGTAGAGCTAGGTGAAATGCTCATACAATTTGCACGTGTCAACCGAGCAATCTATGTCGATATGGAAGGCACCAAGGAATCCGACACTGACCATACGGTGATGCTAGCTGTTATGGCGTGTGCCATTGCTGACAGCCTAGAGCTTGATATGGATATGGGGCTCGTAGCCCAATATGCCCTTATCCACGATCTCGTCGAAGTCTATGCAGGTGATGTGAGCACCCTCGATTTTCACAATACTGACTTTGACGCGAAAGAAGCCAATGAGCGACGTGCCTTGGAGCGAATTAAAGCCAAATTTGATGGCACGTTTCCATGGATTGCTCGTACCATTGAATCCTATGAATCGCTCGCCGATACTGAGTCCCGCTACATCAAAACGCTTGATAAAGTTATGCCAGCAATTACGCATTTGTTCAGCGATGCTCGAATTGTCGACGAAGGGTTTAATGATCCGGTAGCGTTTGTGCGTTCAATCAGGGCTCGTGACGCATCGATGAGGGAAAGTTATGCAGCAGAGCATGAAATAATAATGCAGTTACGTGCCATTATTTTAGAACCAACGATTGAAAATAAATTCAAAAAACATGGGAGGGAGTACAAAAAACATGAATTATGAAGGTCCATCAGCAAAACCACATGATAGCGGTGTAGCGGTAGCGGTATTTATAGAGCGTGATGGCAAGTTTTTGATGATGCGTCGTGCTGGTAGTACTGGCTCTGGTACATGGGCAATACCTGGCGGTGCTGTTGAGTATATGGAACATCCAGACCGCGCTGCAGAACGCGAGCTCTATGAGGAAACGGGCATACAATATCCTCGCTTAGAGTTCATAGGCTATAACAGCGATGCCCACGTCGACGACCAGCTCCACTATGTCACCCTCCTGTATAAAACCTCTGATTTTAAAAACGAACCGCAAATTATGGAACCACACAAATGCACAGAAATGGGATGGTACACACTCGATGAACTCCCGCAACCACTCTTTCATATTGTTTCGCAAAAATTAGCAGAACCTGGGTTTATTAATAAGCTTAAAAAATAGTGTAGGCCTAGCAAAACAGATACGAATCTGTTAAAATTCGACTACGTTTGTTGCAAATATTTTGCAACAAGAGTTTATGGCAGCGTAGCTCAGTTGGTTAGAGCGTAGGACTCATAAGCCTAAGGTCACAGGTTCAATCCCCGTCGCTGCTACCACGAAAAGTCCCCACTACCACGGTGGGGCTTTTTCGTGGTAAGAGCTGGGGGCTAGTGGCTTGGCCTTAAAAGGTCACAGGTGAGAAATGCCATTCGCCCATTTCGCAAGACAACTTTTCAGGGTCAAACTCGTTTGACTCATGAAAATTGTGGGCCCGCCAGAGGTGGGCAATCCCCGTCGCTGCTACTGTATTAATCGAGTGTTGATTCTTTGGTTCGATAGGAACCAATAACAAAACTTATAACCAGTAAACCTGCGAGGATTGAGCCGACTGCCATACTGCCTGTTACGGCGAGGCTACTGTCTGTGTCGGCAGCAGTCGCAGTGAGCGCGTCAATGCTCGTTACGGTGAGTATCACCGCTGTCGCAGTATAATGGATGCTAAATTCTACACCGTTAACTCCCAGTGTAGCGCCATCTTCAAGCCCGTCAAAGGTCCCCGTAACCAAGTCTGCTTCAAGTATAGTAAATTCGTCACCAACTGCAGGCGTTTCAGAAAGTTCTACCTGCAATGTTGCATTCCCCAGAACTGCAGTTCCACTAACAGTCATTTGATCATATTCCGTACAGGCAGTCGTACCAGTAATCTCTTCGGTGAATGTTGCGCCGTCATTCAACGTCAAGTCTGCGACAGTCATACACCCTGGACTATTACCTACATTCACGACACCACCTTCCTCTACCGTAACACTCCCTGCATCACCTGTGCCCATAAGTGTTCCTTCGTTCTGTATCGTGGCGTTTATCTCTTCAAGTGAACCACCCCACGTCACTGTTCCCTCTTCGACTTCAATGGTTGGGCCTTGCCCTGCTACCCCGGTATAGCTTGCACCGCTAATATCCCACTCACCGGTGCCTACTTTCGTTATGATAGACGGAGAAGTATTCGTAAACGAGCCTGTGAATACTCCAGAAACGTTGCCACCACCAACAGTAACTCCCTGTCCCGCTCCTGTCACATAAAAATTTCCATCACCTACAAGTGATCCGATGATTTCAGCAGGCTTCTGTGAACCAAATAAGGCGTCATTGGTTGCATCTTCTATGAGCGTCACCGTTGCGTCGTCTGCAATCTGGTTGCCTGCCGTATTAGCAATGATAAGCATGGCGTCATCTATAGTATTTGCCTCAACTTCTACCGCTCCGGTTATGCCAACACCTCCGCTCTTTTGAACATCGAGCGTTGCACCAAGAACCCGAAGCGTCCCATCGTAAGTACTCGTACCAGTACCTGATAGTACATAATCACCTGAATCCGCATGATCCTTAGTAAGCGTCAGATCACCCGTGCCACTAATAGTACCCGAAATTGTAATGTCTGTGCCGGATAAATTATTGCCGGACATAATAGTTGCATCTGCATCAAGCACCAATTCCCCGGTGAAATCAACAGCGTTACCTTCATTTATAAAAGCACCACCAGCATATGAACCAGATGTGTGCCCAGAGCCATTTAGGTGAATGGTTTCAGCGAATGTTTCAGCGCTACCGGATGCCGAGCGCAACACACCACCAGATGCAACCGTTGTCTCTCCTGTTGTCGTACCCAGTGACGGTTGATACGTAGTGAGTAGTGCATCGGCATTCACGAAGACATCACCTGAAAAAGTTGTATTATTTCCAAGCATCATAGCGCCTACACTACTAAATGCAATGTCGCCAAGTCCGCTAATAGCACCATTATTAAAGGTAACGCTTGAGTTTGTATAAGAGCCAGAACCTGTAATATTCAGTGATTCACCAGATGCTATATCAATATCACCGTTAAATTCAGCATCGGTGACACCGTTCGACACTGATACAGCAAGTGTCTGATTTACCGTCATATTGCCATCATAGTTAGCCCCCGCACCTATGAAGCGCATCGAAGGAGTCGTCGAGGCTGAGTCGACAATAATATCGTTCGCAAGGACTGCCCCTGCATCGATCGAAAGCGATGAAGATCCAAAGTAGTATAAGAGGTTCGAACTATTCCCTAAACAACCAGTGGTTGCGCACACAACGGCGCCATCATTGAACATAGTTAGATATCCACTAGAAGTGAAGGTATTAGCAGCGTTAAACGTTACTGTACCATCATCATCATTGAGCAAGAATGTCGTCATAGAGCCAGAGATTACCCCATTGAATGTAATATCTGAACCAGTTAGTGTATTAATATTCATCGTTTGTCCCGCAAGACTAATAGCAAGCGTTGCATCGAAAACATTGTTTGTGCCTTGATTAAATATAGATTTTGATGAACCAGCTGAAATGGTTGTTGGAATAAGAAAGACGGTGTTATTGCCGTTAAAATAGAGAGCTGTCGACGAGGCAGGTGTCAACGTGATAGCGCTACCAGATAGGGTATACCCGTTCCCGTCAATAGAAATGCTATTTAGCACGAGTCCAACGATGTCATTAGTATTAATCGTCTGCATAGCCCCAACCGGGAAAACAAGCGAATCACCGCTCGTCGGTGCAACTGCTCCATCAACCGAGCAACTCCAGTTCGCATCAGTTGACCAATTACTATCGAGACCGAGTCCCGACCACGTACAAATATCCGCGGCTGCTCGAGCGATACCTACGTTTAAAACAGGGCCTAAAAATAAGCCAACACTTAACAATATTCTTGCAATACGCTTGCGCATAATCCCTCTCTTTTCAAATTGTCTCTTTCATAAGCATTATAACGAAGAGATAGGCAAGGCACAACGCAAAAAAATGAAAAAACTTCTTCGGTAGAGACTGACCTTGTACTCTTTAGACCGAAGAAGTTTTTTGTTATTTTAGAAGTGTTTAAGCTTCAAAGAATCTGTCATAGATTTTCACAAAGAAATTCTTGGATTCTGATCGTTCGTAACTCATTTTTTTAGTTCACTTTTTTCTCATGATTGAAAAAATCAGTTATGAGAAAGTGTACTTTTCCCGAAGTCGGTAAAAGTGCGAAAAGTTACTTATCCTTTCTTTAATTTTTGTTTTTGATATTTTTTGTTTTTGTCGGTGACATTGATTAGTATGTCACTTCTCATCTTTTAAAATCAACGTTGATTTTAAAGATTTTTGATGGGTTGCGAGCAATTTTATTTTTTGTTTTTAAAATTACTCGTCCCTACCAAAACATTGTTGTTGTGTAATTTTTATAAATTCACTTTATGAAAATTACTTCTTATTTGGGAGGTGAGCACCCGGAGCAATCTGCCACTTGCAGTTGCCCCGCGGGATGAGAGGAGGATTCACCTCCTCTCATGAGCTCTGCTTAGCAGAACGGACAATCCCCTGCTTCTTTTTTAGCTTCCATTTTTTTGAGAAGTTGTGCAGCTTCTTGGGCTTGCGTATTCTTGCCTTTTGTCTTAAGTGACTTTTTGGCTTCGAGTTTAGATCCGAGACCGAATGGCATGTTAGTTATATAATCCGCATTCATTAATTTTGTTGAATTAATTTTTTGCGAATCCTTTCTTTTTTTAATTTTTTGATTTTTGTTTTTGCTGAATGTTTATTTTTTCAACAATAACCCTATTATAGCCTATGCTTTATTTTTTGTCAATACTATTTTTACATTACCTTATTGTTCTTCAATTCCATCTCGCAACAAGCCACCCCACTCAACAAGGGTAAATCCGTGTCGTTCACTATGGCCAAGTTGCTGCTCTTTAAGGGATATGCGCTCATCAAGACCCTCAAAATCCAAGAATATACGAATCGTCGTATCAGGCTTCACTGTTAGGCTCAAAGGTGCCAATTCGTTCATTTGCGAGGTGCCAAACCAAGTGAGTCTTGTGTATGGTGTCTCTGGCATACGTGGCATCCAATACTCCATAAAATCTTGCGTTTCTTTCTGGTTAAGGCCCAGTTCTGCGAGATGCGTCAACAATGTAGCACGAAGCTGACTCTTAGGAACTACGAAACCTTCGGTTATTTCTGGATAACGCCCATAGCCCGTTCCCTCCCAGAAAAGACTGTCATACTTTTGACCGCCAACATAAAGGGACCCGTCAGGGTAAGCCGTAACATTCCAACCCTGCTCATAAGTAGGTTCAGAAACTTT
>DAOLHH010000025.1:0-13855 GCA_035329185.1 Candidatus Saccharimonadota bacterium
TACAAAATGGTGTTTTGCAGACTATGTTCAATTATGGAACGCTGAAGATAGAAACAGCAGGTGAACAAATGAATTTTAACTTCACCAACTGTCCAAGCCCTGGTCATTACGCAAAGATTATTCTTGATTCTCGCGAAAAGATGCTCGGTCAGATGGAGAATGACGATCCAGACTTTCATCGTAATAATGATGGAGATCGCTCCGTAGGATCCGAAACAAACACAAACCAGACGCTTATGGACTCAATTAAAGACCTTGGTGCTGAAACACTTAAGCAAGCATCCAATAAATAGTGGTGGTTTTACTCATCACAAACTAATCAATAAAAGGATTATTTCTATCGCTATTGAATTGAGCGTCTACTTGAATTTGCTGGTCGTCTAGAACTGTTTTAAACGCTTCAAGTGTTTTGGGGTCAACGGTCTTATATTGAATAGTGAGTACTCCCTCATTGTAGCGAGCTTCGTTGCGTGGAATATCTATGAAACTTTGGGTACGAAGCAAGGCGAAGCCGATAGCGGCACCAAGTATAATAAAGATCAACACAAAACGGTGACGCGTACCCATGATGATGAGCTCTTGTCCTTTTTTCTGTATTTTTTCGCTAAGTTGCTTCATGTCTTTCATATATTTTTCTCGATTATGGCCTTATAAATGCTTTAAGTGAAAAACTTACATTGGTGATTTGCCCAGGTACGTCTTTGTCGGGGCTTATCTCTAGCGAGTCAACCTGCACAAGTCGGCCATTCATTTCAATTTCTTGGAGAAGTTTCAGAAGCGTATCATAACTAATTTCTGATACCGACATAGTGAATGGATACGAATACACACCCGGTACTTCCTTGTAGGCTTCAGTTCCTGAAAGGTCGGAAGGACTTTCAGAATTATTAAAACTGAGGGCACCTAGTTTCTGAAGTGGTATGCCTACTTGCTGACTTGCAGTATAGATAATGTCGGCAACAAGTTTCTCCTGCTGTTTAGTAGTTGGGAGGAGGGTGTCGAGTAGCTTTGTCGCTTCGTCGAGATTGCCACCGCTATCTTTTGCTTTTTTAAGTGCTATTATTTTTTCTTGCGCGATATCGGCATCCGCTTGAAGGTCGGAAATTTTATGCGCGCGTGATTCAAGCTGGGTATTGCCCCAGTAGAATGCGCCAATAATGGCACCGAAAGCTACTATAGTAGTCACAATCATTACGACATAAAACTTTTTTGCGTTGAGATGCATTATTGTGCACCTCCTTGTTGCTGGGCCTGCTCGGTCGCTGCCGCAGCATTGGCGGCTGCTTCTTTAGCTTTCTGCTTTTTTATGGCATCAGCAGTACCGGTAAAATTAGCAGTAATAGATGCATTGAACTGATATTCTGTTTGCGACGTATCGTCTTCGGAGGTACCTTTCGGTGTGAGTGTGGATATATCGGCTGCCTCAAAAAGATCGGAATCAATAAGGTTTCGTATCGTGGTAGGTCCGAGTTCTGCGGTTCTTAAATCGACATCCAGCTGTAGTGGGTCGGTGGTGGAGCCTCCGGTAAGTGCAAGGGCATTGAGGACCACTCCATCTGGTAATACGGCTGCAATTTTAGGGATGAGTTCTGAAAAACTTATAGATTTTTCATCAAGCAGTTTTGCAGTGTCGAGACGTGTTGCTACTTGCTCGATAGGCTTTATATCGTTTTCGAGTGCAGCTATTTCCAGTGCAGACTCGTCGAGCCGTTTCTTAAGTGCTGGTTCATCGGTAGCGATGAATTGTATACCAGCGATCATGATTCCTGCAGTCGCTAAAGCAGTAAGCGTTAAGGCTACGCTATAGCCAACTAGTGAGACGTTCTTTCTTCCATATCGGCGTTCTTCTTTAAGTGACGGTGGAACAAGATTAATCATGAAAGGAGCTCCTGGGGTTTTACCATGCTGAGTCCGCTTGCCGTTGTATAAAGCGTTGTTTCTAGCTCGTGTGGCGGTTGCAAATGGCCAAACGATACATTGTTCCAAGGAGCGCACAAACGTGTTGGTACTCGAGTTCTGTCAGTAATATAAGTACTTAAACCAGGCAAGTTGGCACCACCTCCGAGAATGATAATTTGGCCAATTGCGCCTCCTGCTGATTCACGATCTGAAAAATATCTAATAACTTTACGGATTTCCCCAATAAGTTTATTTAATTCAGGTTCTGCAGCTTTCACTATTTTATCTTGCTTCTTGCTTAGCTCTAATCCGTACCTTGTTTTAATACTGTGGGCTTGTTGTAGACTTATTTCTAGTGCATCAGATATGTTTTGAGTAATACGCTCGCCTGAACAATCGACAGTTCCGGTTGCTCGAATGGCTGATCCGTCATAAATAGATAAATCACACGCAGTAGAGCCTATGTCCACGATAAGTGTCGGAACTTCGTGTGCTTCAGCATGGATGACGATTCTAGTAACGGCCGAGATATTTGATTCTATAAGGCCGACTTCTAGCCCTAGTGCGCGAAACACCAGTACATAGGAGTCAACAATATCTTTGGGGCAAGCAACGATCTGTACTTCAAGACTTCCATCATCTAATGTACGAACAATACTAAAGTCATAGTACAAATCCTCTACTGCAAGCGGGATCGACTGGTCGACCTCGAGTTCTACAGCGCTTGAAAGATCTTTAAGGTTCATCTTTGGGAGCGTTATGACTCGACTGAAGCTGTGCGCATTTGGTAGTGAAGCGGCAACATGCCGAGTTGTAAGATGTCCCACAATGTTGTGCTCAAGAAGTTCATAAGCGGCTTTAATTATTATTTCTGGGTCTATGATGACCCCATCTTTAATAGCACTAGGGTCAAAAGTGGTAGTACCATAGCCAACAACCACTGCACCTTTTGCAGTTTCATTTATTTGCATGACCTTAATTGAGCTTCGCCCAATGTCAAACCCAAACATCGGTCTATCTTTGAAGAATATGCCCATCCCGTTTGTCTTCTTGTTGTCCTTTTACAGATAATACTACTTATGCTAAGTATAGACGAAAGTGCCAATTGTTGCGAATAGTTTATTTTCAATAAAATGATAAACACCCGCTGTTTTCACACGCGGGTGTTTATCGTATAGTCGTAGCTTTTGTTTAGTTCAAGCTCGTCTTTTGGTACTTGTTGCCGGTTTCTCGTTCAAGGTAAGAAGCGAGAACGTATTTCGTACAAGTAGCACCAACGGTACTTTGTGCACCTGCAGTCGTACAGCCATACGCAGCATAGATGTATTCATTTGTGTTAGCTGGAGTAAGCGTTGGAGCGGTTGTGCTCGTGATGAATCCACCAGTGTAGGTGATTGCTGTTCCATCAGCATCGTTCAATGCCTCAGCGTCGATACCTGCAAGTACGGTTGTACTTAGGTTGCCATCTGGGTATCCACCGTTTTCGTTGTAGTACTCTTCAAGCTTCTGGTAGATGCTGTTGATGTCGTTCTTTCTTACTGTGTCACGACCCTTAGCTTGTGCACCTTGAAAGTTTGTAAGCACTAAGGTAGCCAAGATACCGATGATAGCGATAACGATCAAAAGCTCGATGATCGTAAAGCCGGCTTGTAAATTCTTTTGTAGTTTGAGCATTGGAGCCCACCTCCTTATTTTAATTGTAAAGCGTACTTATGGACTTAATGAACATAAGGCTTATGGTTTAGAGTATCTATGAGACTACGTCGTGTGTCAAGGTTTTTTGTTAAATCTTATTAGCAAGCGAGCTGATAGGGCCAATAACGCTCGCAGCTATCAGTCCAACCATGCCACCCATAACAACAATCAAGATTGGTTCGAGGATTGAGCTTAATCCATCAACTGCAGCATCGACCTCTTCTTCATAAAAATCAGCCACTTTTACGAGTACCGTGTCCGTTTGTCCTGTCTCTTCGCCAATTCCGAGCATCTGGCTCACAATTGGAGGGAATACTTTACTTTTCGTGAGTGAAGCACTCAGTGGCTCGCCATTGGCTACGCTTTTTGCGCTATCAAGCAATTCTTTTTCAACGACTGCATTACCTAAAGCGCGCGCCGTAATTTCGAGCGCGTCTAAAACAGTGACACCCGCGCCCATTAAACTGGCAAAAATACGGGAAAAGCGGGCTACGATTATTTTCATAACGATAATATTTATACCCGGAAGTCGTAGTAAGAGTTGGTCCCGTTTTCGACGACCGGTGGGAGTTTTTAAGAATTTCCGAAGGTATATAGTCGTACCAACTACCACTCCAACGTGGACAAACCAGAAATCTATGAGCACATGACTTATGCCGAGCATCACTTTTGTCATGGTTGGCAGTTCGCCCCCGGTAAGGTCGGCGATGATGGTTCCCACTTTTGGAACGACAACGGTCATGAGTGCGATAAATACGAGTACTGTAATAGTAATTAAGACGAGCGGGTAGGTCATTGCCGATTTGAATTTAGCCCGTATTGCAGCGTCTTTTTCTTGTTGAAGTGCTAGTTTTTTTAAGATTTCGTCTAAAATACCACCTGCTTCACCCGCTCGAATCATATTTATATAAATTGGGTTAAATATATCACTATGTTTTTCAAGCGCGTCTGCGAAAGCCATACCACCTTCTACATCCTTACTTATTTGCATGAGGTGTCGCTTTAAGCCTTCACTTTCTGTTTGTGCTTGCATGGTGGAAAGGCTTCGTACCAAAGGAACGCCCGCATTAATCATGGTGGCGAGCTGACGTGTAAATATGACGAGATCTTTGGATTTTACCTTTTTACTTTTGTCAAAAATGCCAATAGAAATTTCACCTTTTTTCTTTTCAACTTTTTTGATTACGATTGGTTTTAAGCGCAATCGAAGCAGTGCACTCCGCGCTGCTGCTTCATCGGCAGCTTCAAGAACGCCTGAGTGTTGCTTCTGATCGTCACCTGTAGCGGTATATTCAAACTTACTCACGAGTTACCCTTAGGATTTCTTCAATGCTCGTCATTCCTAGCAGGGCTTTAATCAAACCATCTAGCTGCATGGTTACCATGCCTTCTTTAATAGACTGGGATTGAATTTCTTCACTGGTTGCATTTGATACGATAAGTTTTTGAATATTATCAGTGTTTTTAAGAACCTCATAAATACCCATCCGACCCTTATAGCCGGTACGCTCATTAGGGAGGTCCGACTTTGGTCGCCATAATTGCAACTTTGTAGTTTTTGGTTGACCGAAGTGTTCTTGTGCTTGTTGTAAGAGCTTCAATATAGCATCCCAGTCCGTTTTGGATTTTATGCCAAACACTCGCTCAATTTCTTTACGCTCTTCATCACTTGGAATATATTGTTCACAATCTTCAGGCACGAGTCTTCTCACAAGACGCTGACCAATAACCACACGGATCACGCTTGCGATGAGAAATGGCTCGATATCCATGTCAAGTAATCGTGGTAAGCACGTTGCGGCGTTGTTTGTGTGGAGGGTGCTAAAAACAAGATGTCCCGTTAAAGCCGCTTGAACACCAAGGCCCGCTGTTTCGCCATCACGAATTTCACCAACCATAATAATGTTCGGATCTTGACGTAGCAGCGCGCGGAGCCCCGCCACAAAGGTCATTCCGGCGACGGGGTTTACTTGCGTCTGATTGACCCCCTCTAATTTGTATTCGACCGGATCTTCAATCGTACTAATATTAACGTCAGGTTTATTCAGAATATGAAGAACGCTGTGGAGGGTTGTTGATTTACCAGAACCGGTCGGACCGGTGACAAGAATCATGCCGTGTGGCTGTTTTGCAGCGTCAATGATATCATCGAGTGCCTTACCCCAAAAGCCGAGCGTTTCGAGACTGAGAGGTTCACTCGATTCGTCGAGCACACGCATCACCACCTTCTCGCCCTCGGTGATAGGGAGCGTCGACACACGAAAGGCGAACACCCTTCCGTTCATGGTGATTTTGAAGCGACCATCTTGAGGTGCTCGGCGTTCATCTATCTTTAGATTTGCAAGGATTTTAATCCTCGAAACAAGCGCGCTCAATGTCCGTTTTGGTAATCTGTTTGCTTCACGCAAGACGCCGTCCACTCGATATCTGATAATAACGTGACGATCGCGAGGTTCAATGTGAATATCGCTCGCACCAGATTTGACTGCGTATTCTATGATAAGGTTAACGGTCTGAGCAATAGGCGAATCTTCGGCTATATCTTCTTCGGTGATGTCTTCATCGTCTTCTTCGTCTTCACTCGTTTCACCGGTAACGATTTTCGAAATTTCACTACCAATGTTTCCACGATATTGATCCAGGGCACTCAATATATTGAAATGGGTTGCAATAAATATCTTGATTTTTTGTCCAAACAACTTGTGCAGTACGTCGAGTGCCTGTAGGTCGTCCGGATCTTCCATGGCGATGGACTTAAGCGCATCTTTATCGTCTATCGATCCATCAAATACGACCATGTTATATAACTTAGCGATATGTTCTGGCAGTTGTTTCAGAACTTCTTTGTTGAGTTCTTTTACGTTTATCTCAGCAAAGGGAACGCCAATTTCATCGGCGTACGCTTTCGTAAGCTCCGAATCACTCATCACATTTTGCTTAATGACGAGCTCAAAGAGTTCAATCTTTTCAGTTTTTGCTTGTTCTACAAGTGTGGCAATTTTTTCTTCGTCAAAAGCACCGCTCTTGCGTAGTATCTCAAGAATCGTAGTTTCAGGAATTCTCATGTGAATAATTTTTTGGCTTTTAGCCACCCTTTATCAAGAAATATCGTAACATGCTTACGCTTTTCATGCCACTGAGTAATACTAGGTTGATTTATACAGACGTAAAAACTTAACGCGTAAATAGTAATGTTTAGATACTCGCGCTATAATGGAATTGATACGTCAAAAATAACTTTTTAAGCTGGAGGGGTACATGGCAAAAGAGAAGGCATCTAAAAAGCTCGAAGAAAAATCAGCTGACAAAGAAGGAAAGCTGAAAGCGCTCGGTCTCGCAATGGACCAAATTGAGAAACAGTTTGGTAAAGGTTCGATTATGCACCTCGAAGGCGATAATCGCATAGAGGTAGAATGCATTCCTACGGGATCATTGTCACTAGATATCGCACTCGGAGGCGGGATACCAAAGGGCCGTATTATTGAGATTTATGGTCCAGAAAGCTCAGGAAAGACAACACTTTCACTCCATGCAATAGCTGAAGTGCAAAAAAAAGGAGGCATTGCAGCATTTATCGATGCCGAGCATGCGCTTGATCCTTCGTATGCTAAAAAATTAGGTGTTGATGTCGAGCGACTGCTCGTTTCTCAGCCAGATAGTGGTGAGCAGGCACTCGAGATTGTCGAAACGCTGGTGAGAAGCAACGCTGTTGATATCGTGGTCATTGACTCTGTTGCCGCACTTGTACCTCAGGCTGAAATTGAAGGTGACATGGGCGATTCACACATGGGCTTACAAGCACGCCTCATGAGCCAAGCACTTCGAAAACTGACAGGTATCATTAATCGAAGTAAGTGTACGGTCATTTTCTTAAATCAGTTGCGTATGAAAATAGGAGTTATGTTCGGAAATCCAGAAACCACCACTGGCGGTAACGCATTAAAATTCTATGCAAGTGTACGAATGGACATCCGCAGAACTTCGCAAATAAAAGTGGGCGAAGATGTTATCGGAAACCGCGTAAAAGTTAAAATTGTTAAAAACAAAATTGCACCCCCGTTCAGACAGGCAGAATTTGACATCATGTATAACCAAGGTATTAGTACCGAAGGTGACGTGCTTGATCTAGCAACAGAGAAAGGTATTGTAGAAAAGGCAGGCGCATGGTTTGCCTATGGGGGAAGTAATGTGGCTCAAGGTCGTGAAGCAGCGAAACAATATTTGAAAGATCACCCAGACGTGTTATTAGAGATTGCACAAAAAGTTCGCGAAGTAAGTGAAGCTTAATCAAAACTAAAAGAAGATTAATCTGGTGGTAATAAGTGCGATAAAGCAACAGGTAAATGACCCCAATCGGGTAAGTATATTTATGGACGGCAAGTATGTCTGCTCATTAACACTGGATCAATTGCTGGCTGAAAAGTTAAAGAAAGGTCTTGAAGTAGATGACGCGATGCTTGCGCGATACAAAAAATTGTCCGAAGAGGGAAAAGTGCGAGCTCGAACGCTTGAATGGATTTTGTCACGACCACATTCCGAGAGAGAACTACGTGAATATTTATTTCGTAAAAAAGTAGAACTAGATTTTGTAAATGCATTGGTAGGTGAGTGCATCGAAAAAAAATACCTCGATGAGGTACGCTATGCTGAATGGTCGTATGAAAAAGGTAAACGTAAGCACAAAAGCGAACGAATACTAAAACAAGAACTCAAATCTCAAGGTGTTACCGATGAGACTATACAAAATATAGTAACAAATAACGATGAGAACTTAAATGAGAGCAAGGTGCTCAAGGAATTACTTAACAAGTTACGAAAAAGATCGAGATATGCAGACCAGACACGACTTATACGCTACTTGCTCTCTAAGGGTTTTCGGTATGAGTTGATTAAAGAAGCTTTAAATGACGGTGAATAAATAATTATGCAGTTTGTCGTGCACGTTCGGTCACACCAATTCGTTCATCAGCGCTTTTTACTATAATATTTTTATCTGTTATTTCTATGATTTGTGACCTGTCAATTATAAGTTGACGACCAGAAAAATTCTTTAACAGACTTTGGGTTACGTATATTTTTTGAATAAATAGTGATGCATCATCGACAGCGTAATCAGCAACCTTCCCGACGGTTCTTTTTCGGTCGTTCTTGACTGTTTTGCCAATAACTTCAAATCCAATATCTATCACGGGTTTTAAGCGCACGAGATCATCAGTAGGCGTAAGCGCAGTATGATCATCAACCACAATTCCCTTGCTTATAATGTCTCTAACATCGCCCGCAGGTAAAATGTATGATTCCCTTTCTTTTATAGCCGTAGCATACCAACCTTCAATTTTAAGATTATTTGGGTTAATGACAGGGCTTAAAGCCTGACCAATCGGTCCGCCCGTACGCAGTGATAGAATTTTGCGATCATAATAAATCTGCGAAAGCTGTAGCATGATGTTATGCATGTAGTATATCAGTACTGCTCACGAGCATACCTCCCCTTGTGTATAAGCTGGTATCATATGGTGATGAATGAAGAAGTTCATATTGTACATAATGAACAAGAAACCGTACGGATAGCTCAAGTATTTGCTCAGAGCATAGTAGCTGGTGATATCGTCTGGTTTATCGGTGACGTCGGAGCGGGAAAAACATCGTTTATACGTTCACTCGTTCATTACTTTAGTCCACAGGCGGACGTTTCGAGTCCAACATTCACGCTTGAACAGCAATATACAAGTGACCAATTTACTTTCTACCATTATGATTTCTATCGACTAGCTGATATTGGACTTGCACGTCATGAAATAGAGGAAAAAGTGGCAGAGTCAAACGCCGTTTTGCTCATTGAGTGGCCCGAGATTTCAACTGATTTTTTAGATGCAACTAAGACCATAGTGTTCGAGCGAATGCGTGAAGGTGAATCTTGGCGAAGGATTACAATAAAACATAAATGAGTGTAGCTATGCGCAATACTACTTTATATATACGTACCGACAAGCCAGAGGCGGAGTTGTATTTAAAACGAAATGACGAAATAGTGGCAAGTCATAAGTGGCACGCAGATCGTTCTCTTTCAGATACAATCCTTAAATCAATCGATACTCTTTTGGTTTCGCAGGAAATGCAACTCACGGATGTATCGCACATAATTGTGTATCAGGGCCCAGGGTCTTTTACTGGTTTAAGAATCGGTATTAGCGTTGCAAATGCCCTCGCCTACGGGCTGGGAGTGCCTGTCGTTGGACTGAGTGGCGAAAATTGGTTGGAGATTCAATTTGATAAAGAGGTGCGAAGCAGTGGTCCCGTACTCCCTTTTTATGGGCAGGATGCACACATTACAAAACCTAAAAAGTAGACATTAATACAACGTATTAATTAAATAACTTGACAAGCATAACAGGTATACCTATAATTTAGTTTGTAGTAATTAAAAATACAAATTAGCATTTTTAAAAAAGAATCGAGGTGAGGGTTATGCGACGACATCTGAAATTACGTATTGGTACGCTATTGTTAGGTATCTTGTCGCCACTAGCGACGGCAATTCCAGCGCATGCTGCTACTACTACCTGGGTCGGTGGTGGCGAGTACGGGTGGACTGATGACGCAAACTGGAGTTCGGGATCCCCGGGCGCCAATGACACTGCGGTATTTTCAACTGACAGCCCACATAATTTAGAAGTGGGTATTCTAGGCACTTCACAATCTGTTGCTAAAATAGAATTTTCTGGCGAAGTACCTACATCAAGTGGACGGAATTATGTTATTTCAGGAAAAGGCTTGTCAATCTCAGAGGGAATAGAAGCCATAATGACTGGAGCTGGGGGTGATCATAGTGTCGGAGTAAGTGTTACTTTGACGGCTGATGCAACGTTTAAGACAAGTGGCGTTGATACTTTGGCAATTGGCGATGACAACAAAACATTGGATTTAGGCTCTCATGACTTAACTATTGATGCGAGTGGTGGTACTATTTCGATTCTTGGAGAAGTCGCTGGTAGTGGAAAGCTAATCAAGTCAGGTGATGGCAAATTAAAGCTTCTCGCTACTCCTGGTAGTGGATATTCAGGTTCAATCGATTTGAGTGAAGGTGTGTTGAGCATAGATGAAACTTTCGGTGCGGCAAATGTGACCATAAATGGCGGTACATTGAAGGGCTCAGGTTCGGTTGGTGAAATTACCATGACAAGCGGTACGATCGCACCAGGGAATAGCCCGGGCTGTCTCAACAGTAGCGACATGTCGCTTACCGGTGGAAGTTATGACGTTGAGCTTGGGGGAACATCAGTCACTAATTGTGAATACGATAATATGGTGGTGACTGGAGCAGTAGATCTTGGTTCGGACACTACTCTGAATCTCTCTCTTGTAAGTGAGTACGCACCTTCAAAAGATGACACCTACTCCATAATCTTAAACGACGGTACTGATGCGATTAGCGGTGCGTTCAAGGGGCTTGATGAAGGTGAGAAGTTTACTCTCGGGAGCTATACATACCAAATAAGCTATAAGGGCGGGGACGGTAATGATATAACTGTTAAGGTTACCGGTACGCCGAGCGCGCCAGACACAGGGAGCGAATCTATCTTGCAACGTCCTTGGATGACGCTCGCTTTAGCCGCATTTGTCGCATTAATCGGATTTAGCCATTACTACATTCGTACAAAAAAGCGCTAGAAATAAGCTTGTTCTTTACTTGAAAAACTAAAAAACTAAAAACCCATACAAACATGACGAATTTGCCAAATGCACGACTCTCACTTGCTCGTAGCAGGATGAGAAAATACGACACCTACGACCCTCGTCGTGCCTCGAACGTTCGTGTACGAATTTCTCCGAAGAATAGCGCATCTTTTAGCGACATTACACGCCGAAATATCATGCGAACAACGGTGAAGAGAAATATTCCACTGCATTTTGTTCGCAGCGCTGAAATGATTCAGAATCCTGTGCCAAGTGCTTCGATGTCTATTGCGCTACAGTCAGTTCGTAATGCTCATTTTTCTGACGCAGATTCTTTTGCCGATCAATTTCAAGGGGCGGCAATTGCAGGAAACCTCGACACTATTTCAAACAACAAAAAGCAAAAAATATTCTATGCCGTTGCTTGCTTGGTGTTTATATTCGCTCTAAGCGTTTCAATCCAGTCATTCATTACTAATAATCAAGCCAAGCAAAAGCTCGGTGTATTGGGTACACAAACAGGAACAGATGAATATGGGGTTTCGCAGGGTACGGCGAGTAATCCCGCCGAATCTGCTGTCTCAGAACAAACTATTGCCGCCTATCAAGTTGCCCCCAATTTACCGAGATACGTCAGAATACCTGCTCTTGAAGTATTTGCAAGGGTAAAACATTCAGGTTTAGAGTCGTCGGGTGCGATCGATGCTCCAAGAAATATCAATGACGTGAACTGGTATAACGAAAGCGCAAAGCCAGGCAATGAAATTGGATCGTCTTTGCTACTTGGCCATGTGTCAGGTTGGACAGCATCGGGTGTGTTTAAGCACATCGATAAATTAAAGTCTGGGGACACTATAGAAATCGAAAAAGGAAGCGGCGAAAAACTCCAATACGTCGTAACGTACACAGAAAGCGTTCCGGTTTCTTCGCTCGACATGGCTAAAGTTTTAGCAAGCGATGAGCCGGGCGTGCACGACTTAAAACTCATGACTTGTTCGGGTAAATATAACCACGAAAAAGACGAATATGAAGAAAGGTTTATAGTCCACGCGAAAATCGTACGATAAAAACTTGCATGATAGATTCTTATTTTCGTATGATTACTTTAGTTTGATCTGCAAAATGTGTGAGACCAAACCAACTGATTCATTTTAATTTTTCGATTAACAGTAGAACGTTTCCTAAAAATATTGCACTAAAGAAGTGATAGTGATTGTGCGTAGTTTCGGGGCAAGAAACCTCTGCTATTCGATACTATAAAGAAGGGAGACCTATTATGGGTCCAGAAGTTATTGTAGCGGCGCTCGCAGCGCTTGGTGTTGGATATGGTGTAAGTACATACACAACAAAGAAAAAAATTGGAAGTGCTGAAGCAGAGGCTACAAAGTCGCTCGAAAAGGCAAAGAAAGAAGCTTCCAAACTGATTGCAGAAGCCAAAGAAGAGGCAATTCGACTTGCTGATGAAGCACGTAAGGAAGACCAAAAGCGTCGTTCAGAAGTCAAAGAAGTAGAAAAAAGATTACTTGACCGCGAGACAAATCTTGATAAAAAACTTGATGAGCTTGATAAGCGCGCTGAAAAGCTTCGTGTCGCTGAGAGCGAAGTCGAAGATCTGAAGAACGAAATCCGCGACATTCGAGGAAAACAACAAGATAAGTTAGAAAAAATTGCCAAGCTCTCAAAGACCGAAGCTGCTGATAAGTTGATGCAGATGACAGAACGAGACATTAAAGAAGACCTAAAAGGACTTGTCAATAAGCTACAGAACGACGCCAAGGATAATGCAGAAGAGCTTGCTGGGATGCACATTGTGCAAGCGATGGAACGCATGGCAAGTGAAGTGACGGCTGAACGCACGATAACGGCGCTTAAATTGACTGATGACGAAATGAAAGGTCGTATCATCGGTAAAGAGGGTAGAAATATCCAGGCAATTCAAAAAGCTACGGGTGTGGATGTGATGGTTGATGACACGCCAGGAATGGTTGTGCTTTCGAGCTTTGACCCAATTCGTCGCGAAGTTGCAAAGCGTGTCATGGAAATGCTCATGAAAGATGGGCGAATTCACCCTGGACGTATTGAAGAAGTGGTTGAAAAAGCTCAAAAAGAAGTGCATAAAGATGTACTTCGTGCTGGTGAAGATGCTGCGAGAGAAGTGGGTATCGTTGGTATTCCTAAGGAAATCCTACAGCTAATTGGTGAGTTGAAATATCGAACAAGTTACGGCCAGAATGTCTTAAAGCATTCGACTGAAATGGCTCACATGGCGGGTATTTTAGCCGAGCAACTCGGTGCCAATGTAAAAGTCGCGAAATACGCGGCGCTCATTCACGATATGGGCAAAGCTTTGACCCATAAGATGGAGGGTAAGCATCACCATATTAGTGGTGAAATGGCACGAAAATATGGCGTCCCAGAAGAGGTTGCACAAGCTGCCGAACAGCACCACGATGACGTCGAAGCAACAAGTGTCGAAGCAGTGATTATCCGTGTTGTTGATGCTATCTCTGCGTCTCGACCAGGTGCGCGTAATATTAGCGCGGAGAACTTTGCAGAACGAATGCGGGATCTGGAGAATACTGCT
>DAOLHH010000026.1:0-3728 GCA_035329185.1 Candidatus Saccharimonadota bacterium
CGAGCCATTCAGGCTTCTTAAGTATAAAGGTAATAAAATAATCAACAGGGAAGAGAATTGCCGAAACGATGATAAGTAGCATACCCAGAAATAGCGACCACACCCAGCCAGGGAACGTCGACCAATAAGATAATCGATGTATTTTTGAACTGCTTAAATTTCCATTCGTTGTATGTAGTCGATGAGTGCTTATAAATAGCCGACGGTAATGCAGTATTTTTGGTAAGTAGCGATACGTCTGTCCACTTGTCGTGATGCGCACCGAATTATCTTGGACGATTTTTCCGCCTTGAGCAGCAATCCAAAGTGAAACATCTTGATCTTCATGTACAACGGTATCATCGTTACACACCTTGTCCGCAACCGATTGCCACGCCTTCTTTGAAATAGCCATAGTCGCACCCCACATGGTGATGGTGTGAAAATTGGCGTGTACAAACCAGTAATAACTTCTCGAAAAAATCGTCGCACGTGGCCAGCGCATGCCGGGCAGGATAGACGTGACACCGATTCCAGTCATACCAGCGAGCGACGAGTCCTGCTCAAAAGCAGATTTAACACGTTCGACCCAGTGACTATCCAGACGCGAATCAGCGTCAATGCGACCAATGATATCACTCCGAGCAACATCAAACCCCGCACTACGTGCATGCCCACGACCTTGTTTCGATTCAGTAATTACAGTCACAAAAGGGAAGCTTTTTGCAATCGAAACCGTCTTATCACGGCAATTATTATCAACAACAATTACTTCGTCTGGCTTGACCGTCTGACGAGCGATCTCCTCGAGACAGCCCTTGATTTGCCGTTCTTCATTGTAGACTGGGATAACGATAGATAACGTCATATCCCATAAAGCATATCAAATCTAGCGAACTCGTGCGTATATGGTAACCACGAGTATCTGTCCAGTTGCCTCGTCAAACACTGCTTGTGCAACACCGACACTATTGAGTGATGTATTTAACATGCAATCCTTGTGCGTTGGACTCGCAAGCCATTCAGCTGACATCGCTTCACTATCACTAACATTCGTAAGTAAAAGGTTTTCACATGATTGAGTGGTTTTTGATAAGCCGACATCTTCAAGGATATCCGCAAAATTCGTACCATCAGGAGCAGTATGCGCATAATAGTGATTCGCTATCATATCCTGTAAGCGAAGCGTGGCCAGCGTATTTAAGCGTGTATCTTCGAGTATTGATGGCGTACCTGCATCAATCCTTGCTTTATTTATCGAAGCGGTAAGGGCTTGAGGTTGCTTGGCTTCATACGTCGTTGAACGTTCTGTCTGAGCACCAGCAACTGCTTGATATACCGTTACTTCTCCGTAGCGGTTATTAAGTCCTATCATAACAGCGGTATAAACCGTCGTAAGCGCAAGGGCAAGCGGTAACCCAAAACGTACCTTCATATATATATTATATCATACTTTGAGCATTTTTGTCAATATGCTTATGGCTTTTTTTGCAATTTATCGGTATTATTTAAGCTATAAATAGCCATGAATAAACTGCATCAAAAAAGCAAAAAAGCCAGCAGAAAGACCAGTGATCAGATAAAATCAATCGCACTGGTACTTGTTCCCTCATCAAAATGGGGTAAACGCATTGCGTTACTTGCGTACGGAACAATCGGATTGAGTATGCTAGTCATGTTTGTAGTCGCGCGTTGGTACATTTCCGGAAATCAGCATATAAAACTAGAATTTGGTACCACCTTCGTACCAAATTATGCTCGCTACCTTGGGGTTGATCCTGAAGAAACGCTCAATGCAATAATTAACGACCTTGACGTTGATCGCATCCGATTGGTGAGCTACTGGAAAGATATAGAGAAAACACCGGGGCAGTACGATTTCACCGAACTAGACTGGCAGTTCAAGATGGCTGAAGATCATGGCACCGATGTGAGCTTAGCCATCGGCATGAGACAACCTCGCTGGCCAGAGTGCCACGAGCCCGACTGGATAGATGCAGCGCAACCACGGGAGCAATGGCAACCACAACTAGAAGCCTACATGAGCGCAGTCATTAACCGTTATAAAGATAGTCCAGTACTTGTAAGTTACCAGCTTGAGAATGAATATTTCCTTGATGTTTTTGGCGAGTGTAAAAATTTTGAACGAGCTCGACTCATTGATGAATACAACCTCGTAAAGCGACTCGACCCTGATACGAAATTAATTATATCGAGAAGTAATAACTGGACGATTGCATCTGGTTTTCCGGTCGGCAAACCAAGGGCAGATGAATTTGGCGTGTCAGTATACAAAAGAGTCTGGGACCGCACTATTTCGAAACGCTATTTTGAATACCCGATTCCACCATGGTTTTATTCAGTACTTGCAGGCGGAGGCAAAGTATTTACCGGTAAAGATCTCATGATACACGAACTTCAAGCAGAAGCGTGGACTCCAGACGGCTATGAAATTTCTTCTGCTCCAGTTGATGAGCTTTACAAATCTATGAATCCCGAACGCCTGAAGGACCGTCTAAAGTACGGCGCAGACACAGGTATGCGAACAATTGACACTTGGGGAGCTGAATGGTGGTATCAGATGAAGGTGAAGCGTAATGAGCCGGCACTCTGGGATACCGCAAAAACTGAATTCAAATATTGGCGCGACCGTTACGACGGATCATAACTTACCTTTGTCCAAGGGGCGGGATAGTAATAATAGGTTCTATTTCTCGCATAACACGAAGAGGGGCAAACAGAAACTCTGTATGAAAACCGGCAATTAATTCGGTCACTATACCGTGTGATTGAGCCCGCTCCACATCGGTCGCTTTTTGAAAGCCAAATGCATCTGCGTGAGCGTGAATAATCGCTCGTCCTTTAGGAAAATCATCAGCTCGTTCAATGAGATGCTCAACAGCAGAAAAACCTCTAGCTATCCCGTGCACCGTACGATAACTGGATATAGGGCTACCAAGAAATTCTCGCGCTGCTCCAACTGCATCTCCAAGATTACGTTTATGCGCACCTGGTTCATCATCAATTGGATCCTTTGCCATTCGCATGGCACCAAATAGAAGCTGCATGTAGGAAGTTTGTTCTGGAGGATTCAATGCAATAATCTGTAATGCCTCATCGAATCTTTGCAGGGCTGCCGAATGAGTAATTACCGCCATATCTTTGGCTTTCGCCCTTATTTCTTGTGTTCGCAATGATTTCTCATCCAGCTCATTGATTGTCGTTAGAATAACGTTTTTAAAATAGCCAAAGTTCTGTAACGTCCTTACCGCTAATTCACCTGTTTTACGTCGCTCACTATTACCGAGTGCTACTATTGCGTCATCTGAAGCAATGGTGAACTTATTCAATACCATAATATATACTATAGCACTATAATCATTATTTGTAAATAACCATAACCTCTGTTAGAATAAAGCTATGAAAAGTAAAGTCCAGCGTAAAGCAAGCCGTGCAAAGCAAGGTGCTGAAAAAGCGATTCGCAATAAGCGAGCTCGTTTTGACTATGCATTGGACGATACGCTCACCGTAGGCATAGCGCTCGACGGCCGAGAGACCAAAGCACTCCGCCTTGGCCACGGACAGTTGCAAGGTGCATATGTGACGCTTAAAAATAACGAACTCTGGCTCATAAACGCAAGCATACATGGGTCGACTGGGATTCCGATTGAGGACACGGCGGTTACCCGAGACCGTAAGCTACTCGCAAAGCGACGTGAAATTGAGGCTTTATTGCAGGCAAAACAACA
>DAOLHH010000026.1:3828-8361 GCA_035329185.1 Candidatus Saccharimonadota bacterium
GCAAATTTGCTAGGGTCTTTGTCATAAACGCCATCTACCTTGGTTGCTTTCAGCACGACATCACAATCGAGCTCTAAGCCAACGAGTACTGCAGCGCTGTCGTGAGTCGAATACGGACGTCCGATACCGCCGGCAACAATAAGCACACGACCATTCTCAAGGTGTTTTTCAGCTAATCGAAAAGAGAAATTTTCAGCGACTTGTTCAGCATATATATTGCTCAGACAACGAGTCGGCACGCCGTTCGCTTCAAAGATATCGGTCATTGCCATCGCATTAATGAGCCCTGAAAGCATACCCATTTGATCGGCAGTCACGCGCTTGATGCCGTTACCAGCAAGTTGAGCGCCACGCACCATATTACCACCACCGGCAATAATAATAAGCTGACAACCTGCATCTATTATTTTCTTTGCTTCTCCTGCAATCCACGCTACGACTTGCGGATCGATACCCGTCTCATGATCACCGGAGAGTTGTTCACCTGAGACTTTGAGTAGAATTCTTTTATACATCGCACGTATTGTAGCACGTACGGAAGAGACTTAGTTGCAGTGTATCTGTTTTTGATCTGACAAAGAACCTCGTTGGGCAAGATCAAGAAGGTGCATGACTATACTATCTATTTTGTCGTGAGGTATTTCTGGCTTCCAAAGGTCGCCTCTGCAGTTAGACAAGCGAATCTGTGGTACATGGTTTTTACCATTTCTAACAGCAATTTTTCTAAAAGTGTCAGTTTGAAATATATCAATATCGCCTGCATTGTTTCGAAGTATGATACCGCCTAAAGGCAACATCAGCGACTCAATACTAAAGGTAAATGAGTCTTCAATGCCTGGCGTTTCATCGGGTTCAATTGTAACGAGCCCACTGATTTGCTGTTCAGCATGCCAAATCGGGAAGCCACAAGCTAATTGACACTCTGGAGCAACAATTTTTTGCTTCCACAGCAAATAGCCACGCTGGCTTTCATCTAACTTTTCCTGAACTGACGGTAGTAAGTTGGCCTCTGACAATACCATATTATCTTTTCATTGTAGCACATATTTTGTATTTTGTCAATATGCTATGCTGTACATATGAAATTATACTCTTGGAACGTCAATGGCATCCGTGCCGTCTGGAACAAAGAACTTTTTCAAAAATTCATAGCTGAGCACGACCCTGATATCTTGTGCTTGCAGGAGACCAAGGCACAGCCAGACCAATCACCGGTTGATTTACCCCAATATATCGAACATTGGCACAGCGCAGAAAAAAAAGGTTATTCAGGTACGGCAATTTTCTCAAAAATCCAGCCACATGAAGTGCGTTATGGGTTTTCAGACTCTATCCAGCACAAGTACGACTTTGCAGATAAGTTTGGAGACCCAACCAAGGAGGGCAGAGTATTAAGCGCACGATTTGATGATTTTTGGGTTGTGACGGTCTATACGCCGAACAGCAAAGATAAATTAGAGCGGTTACAATTGCGCCATGCTGTCTGGGACAAGGCTTTTTTGGAGCATGTCCGTGAGCTCGAGGGCGAAGCACCGGTGTTATTCTGCGGTGATTTCAATGTTGCTCATCAAGAAATAGATCTTGCACGGCCGAAAGAGAATGAAGGCAAACATGGATTCACAGTTGAAGAGCGCGAAGGATTTAACCAAATGCTAAAGGCTGGATTTGTCGATACATTCAGGTATATGCACCCTGAACAGCACGATGCATATACCTGGTGGACGGCATGGGGCGGAGCACGAGCACGGAATATCGGCTGGCGCATCGATTACTGGATGGCAAGCATCTCGATTGCCAAGCGCGTAAAGACTGCGAATATTCACCCTGACGTCATGGGAAGCGACCATTGCCCAGTCAGCATCGAAATTTCTTGATTCCGATAGAAGCTCAATGTCATAACGCTATAGAATCACTGCTTCGCAGTATTCACAGATTGAGTCTTTATAGACTGGGTCTTCACTTTAAAAGTTGAGCCAGATTCAGCTGCAAGCGCGAATAGTGTTCTGGCTGAAGCTATTGTCTCAGCTCTATTGTTTGAGTTATAAACTATATGTTCCGCTCCCGAGCGACCAGCTTTGAATGCGCTTCCACACATCACTGCACCTAAAGAAATAGCGAGTAAGCCTAATGAACGACCCTTACCTTCATTTTCTACTAATATCCAGAGGCCAGAATTTACCATGAAGGTGCCTATGGCACATACTAACGAGGTCAAAGTAGCGCTATTTTTTGCTTCGGCTATTGCATCATTTCTATTTTTTTCGAGCGCACCGGTTTTAGCAATCATGCCCATTTTGGACGTTTGCTGTGTGAACACCGACAGGTGATCTTGTATATTTTCTGGAGTAACGCCTGCATCGCTTGCATGCACACGCATCTGAGATATAGTGGTGTTCGTTTCATGGACTAAACTTGAATTAATCATTATCCCGGCATCAACTGAAAATTTATTGCTTTTGCCGTCTGCCCCTAGCTGGACGTGCTGGTCGACAATACATAACTCAGCTTTTATTGGTACGCTAATTTCGCCTTTAAATGAAGATACCCTGTCGTCCATATTACCTCGATGTACTGTTAGCTTTACTTGTCATGTATTATACTCCCGAATACACGTTCATATTCTTTGTTTTATCTTAATGTGCGTTATTATTCTTTCATAACTAAATATGTAAAGTTTGGAGTAGACCTACATATGAGAAATAGAATCACTGGCGACGAGCAACATGCCGAAATAGAAGGCAAAGACATAGAGATATTAAAATTTGGCTTAGCTGGTGGTGTGGCACTACGTGTAAGTGGCGCAACCACAGTACTGCAGGCGATTGCTGAAGGTGAAGCATTGTATGGCAACAAATATGACTATTGGAAGAATGATGAAGTAGTCACACTTAAGCCGGATGATTCCGTTATAGCAGCGATATCTTTAGCATTAGAAGAGTATAAGGAACATCGATATAGAGAAATTCCAACCGAAGGAACGATGACTGCCGCAGAAAAAGAAATGGGCGAAAAAATCGCAGATGATGGACTCTCGCTCATGACTGCGTATTGCGGTGCCGTGAGCGTATTGAAGATAATTCAGGAAGATGCTTTGAGAGCAGCTGAAGAAGAGATTAAAACATTTGCAAACGCCAGTGGCATAAAAATTCACCAATTCTCAGCAAAGTAGTTTTTTTTGAATATAATATATAGTGAAATTCCGAACGATTAATTTTTAGCTGTTGGTAGCTTATATTGCGCGTCAGCCATTTTATAGCCTATGAGTCCAACCACGTTACTAAGCACATAGCTTGTACCGGCAATAGACCGCCCGATTTCGGAGTCAGCCATAGGTGATGTTGCTATCATATGCGATAAACCCTCAAGACCAGTCTTATACTTATTAATGGGTATTGCGCTGACATCTGCATCAGGATGTGCATCCTTTCGTGACTGTGACATTTTATAATCTCGAGCTAGTTTTGAAGCTTGACATCCTGCGATTACAGAAGCAAAAAACGTATTACCCTCAGAAAATTCTCGAATTGCGATTGAGCCCATTAGAACATGCGCAAACACCTTATCCTGGAAAGGATCTTTTCTTTTGTCGTGCTCTAAAATTGGAATACCGTTTGTCGCAGCTCTCCTTGCGAAAATACCATCAATTTTATCAGCAGCTACCAATCCTGCAATGCTTGTCGCGAGTCCGATCGATCGATACTGCATACGTTTTGGGAGTACGCTTGTACCGCTTAATATTGCCATTGAAATCCCCGCACCCAAGATTGTTCTACCATAAGTTGCAACATCGGCTGCAACTCGAAACCGCCTACCGCGTTTCTCGCGCTTAAGTTGCTCCTTTTCACTTAAACCTTCTAGTGCTAGATACTGTCTTTTCTGATTCATAGATTTGTTCACGAACATTATCTCTTATATACTTCAATTATGCACAAGCGATATCGAGGTGGGACTTATTAGCATGCGCAAGCAATTCGCCGTATTTGATATTGATGGAACTATTGCTCGTACGAGCTTGCTTCAGCTCATGACCAGGGAGCTTGTGGCACGTGGAAGGCTCGATATTGGACCAGGGCATGATATTGAAGTACTTTTGCATGATTACCGACAACGCATCAGCGATGAAACCTTTGGTTCGTACATGAAACAAGCGGTTGATTTATTATTCAAAAACCTGCCAAAAGGCCTGAGTCTCGAAGAATACAATGGAATTATTGATTCAGTGGTGAAAAAATCACTCACCAGTACGTACGTTTATACTCGAGAGCTCGCACAAACATTAAAACGAAATAATTTCTTTTTAATTGCCATATCCGGTTCAGAGGTACGGGCGGTCAGTACTTTTGCGCGCAGCCTTGGTTTTGACGCATGGGTCGGACAGGTGAACTATCTTGAAGAAAACGGAATGCTTACGGGCGAAGTTCAAACACTTACCCAAACAAAAGCACAAATCCTCGACGTGATCATTAAGAAATTTGATCTTGAGACAAGGGGGAGTACGGCCGTCGGCGATACGTCGAGCGACATAAGCATCCT
>DAOLHH010000026.1:8461-13417 GCA_035329185.1 Candidatus Saccharimonadota bacterium
ATGATTACTGCAGGTGAAATGTGCACTTTTGCTTGCGTGGTAGTACCATAGAGGCATGAGTGAGAAGCGAAAATTTGCAGCTTTTGATATTGATGGCACGATTTCACGAAATGCTTTGTTCGCTCAAGTCGTAAGTGCGCTCGTCGACCGAGATATTCTGCCCAAGAAATATAGAAGCGAGATTGACGACGTATATGAGAAGTACCGTACGAGAGATTCAAAAGATGCCTACAAAGATTTTGTAAGCCTCAACGTCGAATTACTTTTAAGACACATGCGTGAGCTTGAGATTAGTACATACAAACAAGTAGTCGATGAAGTTATCCCAAAAAACGCGCGCTATACCTACACTTATACAGCTAATTTAATCAAGCAATTAAAGAGTGAAGGATTCTTTTTAATTGCTTTGTCCGGCTCAGAGATGTATTCAGTGCAAGCATTTTGCAGAAGCCTAGGATTCGATATCAGCTACGGAACGGTGTATGGTGAGCAAAATGGCTTTTTTTCAGACGAGGTCGAGCAAATTATTCACCGCAAAGACACATTCCTCAAGCGTTTCATCGCAGAACACGACTTGACTATAGAAGGGAGCGTAGCGGTAGGTGATAGTTCAGGGGACATTTCCATGCTGGAATTCGTTGAACGTCCGATAGCATTCAATCCTGAAGACACGCTCTATGAACACGCACGACAAAAGGGCTGGGAAATAGTCGTTGAACGTAAAAATGTTGTGTATACCATGAGGAATATAGATGGAACATACCTATTGGATTAAGCAAGGAAGCGATGCTGCCTATCCCGACATCATATGGAGTAGGCCTGAATCTCGAGCCACAGCTGGAAAATTATTAATTATCGGCGGTAATCAGCATGCCTTCAGTGCACCGGCACAAGCATTCAATGAATCGCTTGAAGCGGGAATTGGAGTAGTGAACGTACTCATGCCTGACGTTCTACGCAAGACCGTTGGAGTATTTTTGCCAGAAGCTGAGTTTGCGCCTCATACTCCAAGTGGGAGTTTTGCGCGCGAATCATTAGAGCCGATGTTGAGACTCGCCCAATGGAGCGATGCTGTTCTTCTTGCAGGAGATATGGGACGAAACAGTGAAACCGCCATGTTGCTTGAATCTTTTGTACAAAAATACAGTGGTTTACTTACCATCACACAAGATGTCGCAGACTATTTCAGAGAGCTCCCACTCATGGTCGTTGATAGACCACAAACCTTACTTGTACTAACCGTTGAACAGCTACAAAAATACTTCATATATACGCCCACCATCACCCCGATAACATACAGTATGTCAACCATTCAACTTATCGAAGCGTTACACGATTATACGCTTGCTCATACAGCAACTATTATGGTGAAGCATAATGACTTAATATTTGTGGCCCATCAAGGGCAGGTAAGTACAACAAGGCAAGAGGATAAGCTTTGGCGTATCAAATATGCTTCTCGTGCAAGCGTGTATTGGTTACAAAATCAACATAAGCCGTTCGAGGCAATTACTGCGTCACTGCTAGAACTCGTTCTATAGATAAGTTAGAGACAGTATAAGTATATTCAACATTGCAAAGAAAAACACTTGCGTCTGCAAGTAGCCTCTTCTGTCGCGCTTCATTAATGAACTCCCTACGAGCAACAAAACACAGAGCAGTGTAGTGTACAGTAACTCTAAAAGTCCACTTACTCTTTCAAAGATTAAACTAGAGACCAAACCGAGTAGACTTAAGCCGACCAAGCTAGCATATACATCGTGCTTATTAATATTTGCACCGTGCCTAGGTATCAAAAAAGTAAACAACAGGAAAAACATGCCGAATGCTAATAATGCGTATTGATAAAATTGGGCATCATAGTGAGGTAGTAGCCAAGCAAATAAATGCACATTCATTAATGCAAAATACGTAAGTGCGAGCGGGGTATAGATTTTTCTTTGTGGCCCAGTGGCGACGTGATCACTGACCGTCTTGGTTGTATCAATACCAAACTTGTATAAAATAGAACCGACCGTAATCCAATATATAAAAACAGCAAGTAGCCCTACATGTTGCATAAACACCATTAAATCAAATTGTACAATCCAATACTATAAAATTTGAGTTACTCCTTAGGAACAGGTATAATTCTGGGGTTACTATCTTTAAGATTCTGTGAAGCTAGCCTGATGGAAGTTCACGAAGTGAGCAATTAATAATTTACATCTGTCCTATTTGATGCCGTGGTGGCGGAATTGGTATACGCGCGCGACTCAAAATCGCGTTCCTTTACGGATTGTGGGTTCAAGTCCCACCCGCGGCACCAAATAGAGCAGATGAGCTTAAGCTTTAGGATCGTGTGAGTATAAACACGCGTGCAAGTTTTTAGTTTGCCCAAACGGCACTATACGAACTCAAGCAATGTAGCGTCGCACTCCAAAATTTACTACATCTGAGTGTCGACCAACCATAACCGATGTTATACTAAATATACTTATGGCTGATGACCAACATACGAAAAGCACGCCCGACGCAGGGTCAAAGGGAACCTCTGCGAATGATGACCTGCTAGCTGAACTGCGCGAAAAAACGGCTCGATTAGCAGAGCAGATACGTGGTACTCAGGAGCAACCTACACATGTGCTGGAGATAGAATCTGCCAAAAAAGATGATGATGTCGCAATAAAATCGTTAACGATTGACGAGCCAACAAGCGCTCACTTAGGTAGCACAAAACGAGTGATCGCAGCTCCCGGCGCAGACCCAGCGATTGAACTCGTACGTCAAAAACTAACCAAACTGTACGAGAAAGAGCCGGACACAGATAAAGAAATTGAAGAGGTACAACAAGCGACTCACCGATCAAAGCACCAGCAGTTCATGTATCAACTGACAACTTCAGGTAAATCTCTTGCAGAGATTCAAACCGATTGGCATCATTACTACACTGCGCTACCCGATAATGAAAAGCATCAAGTTTGGCACGAATTTTATGAGAATCAGCGTCGCACCTCTAAACTTGCTCAACACCAAGAACGAGAAAAATCTGCCCACAAAAAAAACGCTACAAAAACAATTGAACGCCAATTTTCGATGCGTCCACGCGATATAGACGATAAACGCACGATTGCAGACATCAAGAATCAAATTTACGACAAAATAAGTGCAGGAGGCACGCTTAAGCCCGTCCACCATTTAAAATCTCTGTTTTTTGGTCTTGCGATGGCAGGATTAGTTGGTCTCATCATGACTTTTACTTTTTTTAACGAAGTGTTTATTGCACCCTTCATGAGTCCGGCTAGTGCTGTTACCACGACACCGATTATTGGCGAACAGACAGGTGATGTCGGACCAGACCCTAAAATCATCATACCTAAAATTAATCTTGAAGTGCCGGTCGTGTATGACATGGATACGGTAGATGAAACTGCTGTGCAAAAAGCCCTCGAACAGGGTGTCGTGCACTATGCAAGCACTCCAAACCCGGGAGAGCAGGGTAATGTCGTAATTGTAGGGCATTCAAGTAACAACATATTGAATTCAGGCAAATACAAATTTGCATTCGTACTCCTCAAGCGCCTCGAATCGGAAGATGTCTTTTTCTTGCAAAAAGAAGGAGTACGTTATACCTATAAGGTTTATAAAAAAGAAATTGTCTCACCTAATGATGTATCCGTACTTGATACGCAAGACAGGGCAAACACTGTGACGCTCATTACATGCGATCCACCAGGCACCTCTATAAATCGGCTCATTATCGTTGCTGAACAGATCAGTCCAGACCCGGCAGGTAACACGGCAAGTAGCGCAATTGAAGTGAACGCCTCAAGTGACACTCTTCCGTCTAACGCTCCTTCGTTATGGTCACGAATTTGGCCTTTTTAAGTGCTACTGTCTATCAGCCTTTGTTCGCATAAAATACCGTGTAAGCATTGATGGCTTCCCATCCTCGCCCGCTTTCAGCGTATATAGCTCATTCATAGTTCTACTGAAGTAGTCTCTCGTAGTGTTACTTGCGTCAACTAATTCAAACTGGTTACTGCCGTCAAAATCGAGCATTAGAAGCTTATTTGCTTCATTGACACCGAGAAGGTGTTGTCCATCAACCCACTGAAGTTCAGAACCCAATTTTAACTTGCTCGTGGTCTCAAAGCTATATGATCGGTCAGCTTCAAATTCGTGCGTTGCAATCTGCGAGCCACTTCGTACGAAGAGTGCACTTGAGTCTGCTGATATTCGCAGCTCTTCTGGCGCTACGACGCGGAGCACAGTGGTAGGTACAGGTAGGTTTGAAGATTCGTTTTGCTCAAGTGCGTTAATGGGGTCGTTATAAACAATCACCCTGTCTTCTCCCTTCGATCCTATTGCCACAATGAGTGCGTTTCCTAGTCTTGATGTATCGAGAAGGTATTTGTCAGACACGGTTAAATCGCGTAGTGGATATTCTTTACCTTCGTGTTGCAGGACCGCTCGTACCATGCCGTCCTTTGCGTCTTTGGTAGTTACATAAGTGAAAGTATCAGTACCATAAGATACATAATCGATGACATCGGTTAGAATTGCCTGTGATGTTTTAGCATTTATATCTGCTTGGTAGACGATCTGTAACTTTTGGTCGAAAACATAAACCGTATTGTTTTTACGGGCACGCAACACTACATCAGAAATAGAAAGGGTGGGAAAGGTTTTTGTAATATTTACAACTTTTGCACCATCTTCTCGATTTATTAATAAAAATTCCGGTTTGGAACCGCTTACTGTATAGCTGGCAAGCATTGTCTTATTGTCATCCGCCCAATCTATGACTTTCCAAGTACCACCCGTTGATGATGCAAGGGTATCGGTGGGCATCTGAATGTTTGCGGGTGCATCCTGAGTACGCTCTAAATCATAGACGTAAAATAAGGTGGGGTTCGTACTGTTCAATGCGACAAGCCAGCGTTTATCAATACTTTGCGTCATGAACGATGGCTC
>DAOLHH010000027.1:0-13244 GCA_035329185.1 Candidatus Saccharimonadota bacterium
CTTGCAAGCAACTTAAGCACAAAAGAAGTGTCACCTCGATCTCATCTCACCCTTCTATACACTACTACACATGAAGATTCTTACGTGGTAACCCACGATCAAATTGAAAAAATAGATACCATAATTCTTCCAAAATATAAGGTTACCGATGAAGAAATTACGACTCCAGAAGATTACAGTGTTCAAATTGAGGATATACAAGATATTAGTAAAAACAAACCCGTACATTACCAATCATTCTTCCTGCTGAGTCCCTTTGATTACACTCTCGTACCCACAGAACGCGAAACCGAACGGTCGCTTATCCGCATGGATATGCAATCGCTCATTAGCTACGACCAAATGGTTGCGATTAAAGATGACTTAAGCGCTCATAGTGCACACGGTTTATACATTGAACTTCCCTATATCACTTCTTTATCTCAAGAATCAGCTGATAGTTTAAGTAGCTGGATTGATGAATTCCGAAGCGTATTAGATGAAGATGACTTAAGCCTGGGTATTATGACGGATGCACGAACGCTCATGACTGCTTATAGTACCGTTGGTGATCATGTGCAATTTTTATATGTTCGTTTCGATGATGAGGTGACTCGACAAGCTCAAATAGAAGCGCTACGAACAATAAGTTGGCTCCCGAAAAAATCTACCATTTATGAAGTGCCTACTATCTCCACATCTACAGACGCATATGTCTATAACGACTATACCGAATCCGTCCCATACCAAACGCTAGAACCTGAACTTATGAACAAAGAGCTTTCAAATCGCTCGTATGAACCAACTTCGTTAATTACGAACGCTAAAAAGTATGAAATTAATGATGCAGTTACTGTATATAATCTCGTGCATCATCTTAAATCCTTATCATTGGTTGATGATGTGACCGAATATAGCATCGTTGATCCTGGGTATGAAGAGTACACGACGTGGAAATATCTTCAAGATCCTTACGAAGATCTTCGCAATCATTATTTATTGTCTGAAAATGTCCGTGGTTCGCTCGATATAAAAAAAGAAGGGGAGGGCGAAGTTGTCAGCTTAAAGCAAGATGGTATCGCTGGCACGCGCAAAACAATTTATGATGACAGCGGCATAATCACTATGAGTACGATGACCGTCGATCAAATTCCAACTATAGTTAACAAGACAGGAAAGTTGCCAAAAAAGATTGCTATCACCTTTGATGACGGTCCAAATGCACAATATACCAGTCAAGTGATGGATATACTTGATCGTTATGGAGTTAAAGGTACCTTTTTCGTGATTGGCTATAATGTATTAGCAAATCCAGATACTGCCCGAGAAATCGTAAATCGTGGACATGAGATAGAAAATCATTCTTATAACCACCCAGTATTTAGTCGTCTCGTGGCTGATTCGCAACAAAAAGAAATTCAGGCGAATAGTGAATTAATTAACGCGGTAACCGGCCAGTCACCAAGCTATTTCCGAAAACCATATAGTGATAATAACGAAGTACAGACTGAAGACGATGTAAATTTTCTTGGTATATTACGAAAACTCAATATGGAGTCGAGTGAATATGATATCGACTCAAAAGATTGGCTTCTTGAAACTCCGGACCAAGTAGTTCAACGCGTTATCGATGAGCTTAATCATGCACAAGAAGACTATAGTCAGATACTTTTTCATGATAACCATTCGGACGTCTTTCGCACACTCGAAGCGCTACCTAGAGTTATTGAATACTTGCAAGCTAACGGTATTCAGATTGTGCGCGTTGATGAACTCGTACAGTCAACTTATGAGGGTGTAGCAGTAACAACGACAGAATTCCGAGCGTTAAGTATTAAAAACAAGATATTCGTTGCATTTGTTTGGACCAACATTTTTCTTATAACTATCGCAATTTTAAAGTATTCGTGGATGATAATCGGTGGTTTTATTTACTTCATCAAGGGTGCTCACAGACGACGACAATCAAACAAACATGCGAAAAAACAGAGTAAAAAAAGGCCTACCTTTGGTGTTATTATCGCCTGTTATAACGAAGAGTTGGTGATTGGACGCACCATTGAGGGCTTATTAAATGGTACTTACAAGAACTTCAAGATAACTATCGTGAATGATGGTTCAAAAGACAATACTGCAAAAGTGGTGAAAGCATATTGCAAAAAAGATAAACGAGTACGGCTCATAACAGTACCGAACGGCGGAAAAGCACGGGCTCTCGAACAAGGCATCGCAAAAACCCGAAATCAATGGATCGTATTCTGCGATGCAGACACGATTTTTCACCCTGACGCATTGCAGAATTTTGCAGATAACATAGCAAGCAATAAGAAGGTGGCAGCAATCGCCGGTCGAATATTTGTCGGAAATACCGTCAATGCTTTAACGCGCTCACAAGCGATAGAATACGGTGTAGCACACATATTCTTAAAAGCCGCCCAGCATATTATCAACTCTATAACTGTGGTTCCAGGCGCACTGGGTATATGGGAACGAAAGAGCTTAATGAAAAACGGTGGATTCACATCGGACACGCTTGCTGAAGACGCCGACGCGACAATGAGCATAATAAGCATGAAACGACGCGTTGTGTACAATTCTGCGGTTACGGCAAAAACTGAAGCGCCAGAAGATCTGAAGCAACTTTATAAACAGCGTACACGGTGGCAGTTAGGAAACATGCAGGCCGCCATAAAACATCACAAGGGATTATTCCGCCCACGCTATGGTGCACTTGGTTTTTATGGTCTTCCAATGATGATTCATGAGCTCATTACGACAATGCTTTTCCCGCTTTTACTTGGCTTTAGTGTGTTTGTATTAATGAGTCGTTTTTATAACTGGCATTTCCTGATACCTTACAACCTACGCTTCATTAGCTCAAGTTGGTTTATATTGCTTAGTTTCTCATTGATAATCACAGAGCTGGCAATTAGTATTTTCGTGATCCTAGTCGAGAAAACTTCGATTAAAAATAAGTTGAAATTAGTTGCGACCTTGCCTTATTACATCACGTTTTATAAAGCTTTCTTAAGTTATTCAACCATCGTTGCAGTACTTAGAGCTGCTCGAGGAACATTGCAGGGATGGGGTCATCTAACTCGTACTGCAAACGTAAAATAAACAGTCTTATCATGTTAAGCTATAGGAGTGAGGGTACTATCTCGGCTTATAAGAAATTTCTCTATTTTCCTGCTCATATTTACAGGACTTTTTTTTACCGTTTCTCGTCAAAACTCACCATTTCAAACACCGCATGCCAAAGCAGCAATTGATGACGCCTCTGGGTTACTCGTAGGTACCACTTACTATGGCGGTAACTACGACGAATCAACAGGCAAGTGGATTATAGATAACAAAAATCAGTGTGACCGTATAAAGTCAGGGGAGTTTACTGCATCGAGCCTCGATGCGGTTGTCAATCCAACTTGTAGTGACGATAATGGGCTCGGTTATATGGATGACATACCCCTGCATAATTCAGTGAGTTATGCAGAGTTAAGTAACGACGCGAGCAATCCTGATTATGCAGCACTTGGCGGGTTGCCTGCAGGTACTAAACTTGAAATAAAATATAACGATAAATGTGTCATTGCAGAAAAACGAGATGAAGGTGATGGAGGAGATGCTGTTGATGGGGTACACCGTTCACTTGATTTGTGGTGGCAAACAGCCAGAGCTATAGGTTTCACGAACGGCTGGGATGTCATGACCATACGTCTCGTTGACTCGTCCACGCCACTTTCGCCCCTCGGCGGTACGTCAGAATGTGGCACGGGTAAACCCACAATATCAGCACAACCAGTAGTTCAAACTCCAGCAACCACGACAACTCAATCGACAACAAACACAAAACAGGAGGTGAATGAAAGCACCGAAGATAAAATACCTGAGGAGACTACGGTGCAAAATGCTCAATTGTCGGTTCAATCAAAAACGAATAAGACACCGCCTGTCGTTTTGAGTGCAGTTAAAGCCGCAAAGAAAAATAAAACTCCTGAACCCATCATATCCAATACGTCACCATTGCAGAATGAATTGAGCCGCACCTTTCATGCTGGTTCTCGCTTCACTATCGTCGCACTAAGTAGTATGTCAGTTATACTTCTCGCATCATTTGCAATGATTATGAGGCGACATATCCGACATGTACGCAGAAGTATGTTTACGATACGAAAGTTTATTTATGTTTAAAAATCTCAAAAAAAGGGCATTTTTTAAACTTATGGTTTAAGAAAAGTTATGGTATATAGTTGTAGCATGGAAAAATCACATTATAGCGCAGACAAACCTAACAAACATCGTCCAAAAATCAATTCGATGCTCTGTAAAACTGCCCTTGTTGCTTCCGGAGCTCTGCTCACACCTTCGTGCTCGATTGATTCGTATAACAATGACACAACAGCAGTACAGTGCGATGACGGCCGAACGATAGCGGATTTAAATCCCAATGGGGGCGTTGCTATTTTTACAGTGCATAACTTAGAGTCTGACCTCGCAACGATTGCGGTCAGGCGCAATCAAGACGAAGTGTTCATTCGAACTTATGATCAATTTGTCGACGGCGAAGTCCGTGGAGGCGATGAAAACTTTGGTGAGCCCATACCTTACGTTGAAGGTACAGAGGGGTTTGTAGTTGCGCTCGGCGTGCCTTGGCAAATAGACGTACGAGAAGAAGATGTCGTAATTAGCGGTGCCTGCAACGCAGGCGGAATGTAGGCTTTATACATCCATTATAATGCTCTCGTAATAATACTAGGCGATTCACTTCGCTACGATATACGACACGGTATTTGGATCTTTCGTTAGAAATGAGTCCACCCTAAACCGTTTAATATCATAAAACTTACAATCAGAGCCATAATAGAGGTGACAAGTATGTACAGTATCATGATTAAACGCTTCACATTATGTGTGAATGTCACAGTCTCATAAGTAACGTCGTATCCTTTTAATTCCGAATTGTACGGTGACGTGAGGTCTACTCTTGTGAAGGGTACGGGCGCATAACTTTGGTATACGTGCGCTTTTCCGGTTTTTCGAACATGAATAATGTACCAAAAATTATATAAACAATATTTTGTGGCAAAGAACCAACTAATCAGCATCGGTAATGCAATGAGCAGATTTTTAGCTCCTTCTTTGTCTGCACTGGTCTGAAAGTAATAAAGCAAGGCTATTGCTTCAGAACCCAAGATCGTAAAAAGCACAGGAAGAAGTCTTTTAGTATTTACAAATGGAAACGATGTATATGGTTTTAGTTTTTTCATATTCTAAGCATAAAGGCAATAAACCTCCGAATCAAGTAGACACTCGTCAACTGCTGTAAAGTTACTAAAATACCCGCTTGCAATTCGCACTAGTATTGACCAGCCTAGCTATAAGGCGTACTGATTAACGCGATACGAAAATATGATTCACTCTGCCATAAATGGTAGTTGCTCCGATTAAATGTCTGATATGTGGTCAATGCTACATATTTGTCAGTCAAAATGCAGATTTCTGCAAAACATTACTCTTCTTTTACAAATTAATACGGCCTTACTTTTAAAAGTAGCAATAACTTTTCTGCAAATACTCAAATTTCTCATTGCTATGAGCTCATATGTATATGTTCATACCGTAACTAACCCAAACTTAAATGTACGAAAGAGATTCAGATTTTAGCGAGAGACAAGAAGTACGGTTTATACCATCCACAGAAAAACGGTATAGCGCCCAGTGCTGACACAAAGCGCGAATACACCGTACAATATTCAGACAGTTTCGGGTAAGAATTCGAAATTCAATACCTACCGGATAATAACCAAGCAACAGTAAAATGACAAAGCTATTTAACTATCCCACGGTGCGACATTGTTTTCATACAGATTCGGCACTTCTCCATTGAGCGCCATAAGCAGTGCCTGCACAAAAACTTCTTTTCCCGAACCATACCGTAACGTTTCAATTTTTGCATAGCCAACTGAAGCGCTCCTATCCGGAAGATGGTGAGTGATGGCGCATTCACCATTTTGAAGCACATTATCTCGCTCATCTGCACGTCGATTCACAAGTTGTAGCACGTGTCTCCCAAAATCTATGCGCGCTTCTTCAGTTATAAAGTCAACTGCAGGTTGAATTTCAAACACCACATCACAACGAGAATCGACGAGCGATTTGATGACCACTCCATATGGCGAACCGACTGATCTCACAGTAACCTCTTCATACACTTAAGCATCATGAAACACCGTGATTGCGAACTGCGCTTTCACCATACTGCAATATTGCGTCTCTCACTTCTGCACTGTATGTCCTCTCCATATAACTCCTTTTCCTTGTCTTAACGATAACAGCTCTAATCTATACATGACAAGCTTTGACTTTGCTTGTGAGGTTTATAGCATGTTTCTTTATAATATCGTTAATGAAGTCTACCGCATGTTCTCTCTCAATAATGTGCCGATTAGGATGACGCTCCCATGCATCAAGCACTTTTTGCTCTAGCAAAAGTACTTCGTTTACATCTTCGATACGTAGCGAGTTACTTATTTTTTCATATTGGTTTTCGTTCTTAGTAGCTATGGTGGGCAAATGCACCACAACGTCATAACGGTCGAGCATTTCTTTTTCATCCATACCAGACAGTTTTTCAAGTTCAGCTATACCACCTGCAAGATATGATGCCCCGTCCAATAACCCTCTATCATAAATAATGACTCTCGCACCTGTATTTCGAGCTCGCTCCTCTGATTCCTTTTCAAGTGCAAGTTGCGTCATTGCAACTGCTGACTGGAATCGGTTTTGCCATTTTTGACTCCATGTATGTAAGGCGTCTGGAGCAGGATATCCACCACCTAGCAGTATGGATGCAACTTCAGGTGCGCAGTACGCATCGCTGTGTGGTTTACTTAAAGTCTTGATGGTCGTGGACTTGCCACCGCAAGGAGCGCCGGTCAATACAATACGCAGAATTTTATCGCTCATTACCAATCGTTGCCGTAATCATCTATATCTTCGTCATCTTGAGTGCCATAGCCCATTTCTTCCAGCCATTTTTCTCCTTCGTCATAGAGCCAGTCTGCATCTTCATCTTGCAAGTGATCAAAGATATCTTCTGCGCTCGGAAAGTCTCTATAATCTTCGGGTGACCATACTCTAGCTTCAATGTGTTCACTTTTCAATGTACTGCTTTCTTCTAACTCGGTAGCGCTGATTGACGTTTCGGTCTCGTTTACGGCAACATGTCCGATATATATTTCTGTCTCTAGTCTAGGCGTAAGACTCTGAGATTCATTATTATTGTCGAGTGTATTTTTCTGCGTAAGCTTACTTACATCGTTGGGCGTGTTTTCCATTTAAGTTCCTTTCGTTCATCATCCCGATTTATTTCGGGATCATAGTGATACTACTCCTTACTGCAGTGAATAACAGTGAAAACATTTTTACTGTTATTTTGCAATTGTCTCGGTATGATAAGCGCGTATGCAAAAAGCATACTGTAACTATCCTAAGAAGGAGATAGAAATGTACGAAAGAGATCCAGATTTCAGCGAGAGACCTAAACCTCGGTTCATACCATACACAAAAAACGGTATAACGCTGTGGGCTGACACAACGCGCGAATATACCGTGCAGTATTCAGACAGTTTCGGGCAAGAGTTCGAAATACAATACCACCCAGATAATTACCAAGACAGACAATAAGTCAGTTATAAGCGAATTTAATCAAAGGATACTATGCAAAATTTAGAAGAAACATTTTTTACGAGCGATAACCATTTCGGTCATAAAGTATCAGTAGCTCGCCCAGTGTCACGGGCTTGGGGTACGAACACAAGACATCAATTTCAGTCTGTCGACGATATGAATCAAGGCATGATTGATGCGTGGAATCTGATGGTCCCCGAGAACGGAACTATATATGTGCAGGGTGATTTTGTCTACAATGGCAACCACGCTGAAAATGCAGACTGGGTTATAAGAACGCTCAGTAGCACTCTACAAAAACTTCATGGCACGAAGCATCTCATTGTTGGCAATCACGACCTACCTTATACTGACGAATCAATGACGAAAGTATACGAAGCGTGCGGATTTGAAAGTGTAACTCATGGCACTAAAACAATCGAACTCGCTGGAAAGCTCATAGATATGTGCCACTTTCCTCGTTGGCGTGGAAACGAAGCAAGGCCAGAGCACTATCCTGAGTCAATTACATTAGATGAATGGGAACAAGCGCGGTGGCTACTGCATGGTCATAAGCATAGTCAAGTACAGCTTGATCTACCAAACAAGATGATAGATATTGGAGTCGACGCATGGAGTTTTCGTCCCGTACCAGCACGAACGATTCTACACATGATAACCGCTTCAGAAACACTCATGGATACCATACACCAAGCAGGGAGAACTGCGCCGAATTCCTACACCGCTTAAATAGACACTAGATACTGTTACAATACATTTATGAGATCACATGAATTAGCCTCATCTCCCGTTGATCATTACATTCAGTCTGAAATTGTTTCACAGCTCTACAAAACAACCGAACTCTCATTTAGCGTTTTAAAAGCTGGTGATATTGAAAATAGTTTATTTATGTATCATATGAAAAAGCTTATTGACAGGGGAGTGGTACAAAAAACTGAAGATGGATTCAAACTGACAACAAAGGGTATTCGATGGGTGAATTTTGTGGGGCCATCAACACTCCAGCCAAAACCACTACCACGATTACTTATAAACTTTATCCTCACTGATTCAGATAAAAAGCAGATACTCCTGTCTCGACGCAAAGGCCCAGCATCGAAAGTGCTTAACGAGTATCTCCTACCTGGTGGGCTTTACCCATATGGACTCACTAAATTAGATGCCGCAAAACATGTTTTAGCAGAGTTGAAATTACCCGAAGATCTTGAGCTCACTTACCAATCTCTTGTTGAAAAAGTTACACATGAGTCTGCCGATTCCTTCACGCATCATTCATTATCACTTATCTATTCTGGGTTGCTTAGTACGAACCAGCAATCAGAAACAGAGCACTTTATACTTGAGTGGCACATAATCGCTGAAATCTTCGAAAATTCTGATCAGCAGTTCGATGAGCACCTAATAAATGTAATTCGTGATTGTATTGAGTAATGGTTCTTTTTTCTCACGAAACATTTTTTGACTGTTATACATTTGTTCTAAGTTACAAATCAAGATGGAAATTGTCTTAGTAAACATCTAGACATAGTGTGCATCGAAAGTTGCTTTTTTTATTATTTAATGCTATAATATTAGTATGAGTTCATCTTTTTACGATATGCAACCAACTTCAGAGCAGTTAGCCCAAGATACTGGCGTAATTGAAGAAGTACTCCCAGGAGATACCGCAAAAGCATTTATAGCGGAAGTCGAAATTGCCGAGAGTGCAATTCTTCCCGCTACCAGTGAAGAGTCATTAGTTGAATCTGCCGATGCAGAAGTAGCGACTATTGAGACTGATGAACAAAAAGAAACTCTTGTTGCCGCATCTGGTGTAGTTGCAATTGCCAGCAACATGCTACCAGTCAATTTTGATTCTATTGGTACGTATATCGATATGGATGGTGGTGAAGTATGTAGTTTTGACGCTCTTGCAACCAGAAAACTAGTTCAAGATCAAATAAAACTAACAAACTCATACATTAGATTAGCGCAAAGGACAAGACACGGAGAACCTACTGTCAGTAGTTACGATAATTGGTATGTGAAAAAAACCGCAGTTGCAGACGCATACTGCACGCGAAAAGAAATCTCTTTTGATGAAGCGGGCGTTCCGAAAATTAAAAAAGCTGAAACGGTAAGGTTGGTAACTCCAGCAGCAAATTATCCCGTTGTGGGCATAAAACAACTTGCTTTCTGGGTCGATGATCCATACTCGGAAGAAGTTCATGATGCTTTCAGAAAAACACAACCTGCTCCTCGAAAATCAGGGTTTATTCGGTCACGCATTCCATCGCATGAACCAACTGTTCTCAACTTCGATACTGCGGAAAATCACGTGAAAGATACTGTGAAAAAACTCGATAGCAATATTATCCATATCGGCTATAAAATAGGAGACGATACACTCCTACCACTTATTTCATTGCACAGAACCGAAGAGGGCTGTGAGTTTGCTATCGAGACAGGCCAAGAAACTGAAGGGGTTGCATACAACAAGCCGAAGCTTGTGCAAGCTCTCCGTGAATCAATCAAGCAGATAGTATCGACGAGGGAGATTAACTCTGAAATTGAGAACAGAATTATGTTACCTTTTATTGAAGAATACATTGGATGTTTACAAGAACGTGCCGGCACCAAAACTGCAATTGAGATATTAGAGTTTATTCATGGGCTAAAACCTGAAGGTCATAAAATGAAAGAACTATCAGAAAAAGTCCTCAACAATCGTGGAGGCCCTGAAACAGTGGAAATCGTCACTGGCACTCAAAACTTCTCTATAATTACAGCCACCGAGACGAGACATGTTGTGCAACGATCAATACCATTCTTGACTAAATTCGGTGGGCACGAACAAGAAACCGAAGCAATCCTCATCGCAAATGGGCGCAGTCAGATAGGTGATAGTCCGAGCACGGATTCATACACGGTTTATATGGGTCCTAGAATGGCAACTTTCGGCAAATCTCGCTACTACCCCGTATACGAAATAACAAGGGATAATTTTGGGTTTGTCCGCATGCAAAAATATGACCAGCATTTCAAGCTAGAACAGGAACGTGCAGGGCAAGAACATTTAGATGCACTTCACCAACTATTTATTCCACCAGCACCGGCACCTAAGCAATAACTAATAGAGCTAACTTGTTTAGTGGTTTAGTCTCAACCAGCAAAAAGGACCCGTCGATTTGACGAGTCTTTTTTAGTTGGTTGCCCTTAATAGATGAACTACTACGACATCGTAAGAGGTACAATTAATATATGTGCGGAAGATATACTTACTACTCATCATCAGACTTGCTCAAACGCTATGAACTTAGTGAATCTACAAAAGCACAATTAGAGCTAGCCTTAAATTTACCAGACAACTACAACGTCTCACCTGGTAACACTATGCCCGTGATTATTCGTGGTTCACTAGAACACAAAATAGAATTTATGCGCTGGGGTTTAATTCCTTCATGGGCGAAAGACGACAAGATAGGGTATAAGCTTATAAATGCTCGTGAGGAAACATTGCTCAAAAAATCTACTTGGAAACGGCTCGTTAAATCTAAGAGGTGCATCATTCCAGCTCGTGGTTTTTATGAATGGAAGAAGCTACCGGATGGTACAAAACAACCATATTACATTACTCTAAAAGGCTCAGATGTGATGAGCTTTGCTGGTTTATACGATGAATGGCATGATGCGAGCGGGGAATTGATTATGAGCTATACAATCATCACAACTAAACCAAATGAAGAAATGTCTGCAATCCATGACCGCATGCCGGTTATCTTAAACAAACAGCGTATGGATATGTGGCTAGAACCGATAGACTTATCTAAATCTAAAATGGATGATTTGCTAGCTCCATTAGCAGACGGTTCGCTTGAAATTGTTCGTATATCTAGTGAGGTTAATAATGCGCGGAATAATTTGAGAAAACTTATCTACTCGCTCAAGTAGCTGTTGTAATATTTTATTACCGCGGTGAAGAGTTTCGCCACGTTCCAAGGTCATGAACTACGCGAAACGGAGAATTGATTCGTTAAACTATTAAAGTAGCGAGTATCAGTTCGAGTTATTATAATATTTTATAATATTCTTGCAATATTTATCTTGTTATGACATATTTTACATATGAATGATTTTAGTTTTGAACTAGACAGTTTAATGGCTGCTCGCATAAGAGAACGGCTAATAGAAGAACAGCAGAGTAAAGATGCTGAGATAGATGCTAGAATTCAATTAGAAAAAAGAGTCTCGCTTCATATGCCTATTGTTTCTCAAATTATTCAAGATGTTGCTGTCGCACTTCCAAGATTACGCACAGTAAAAAGACATCCGCTCTTCACTTGGGAACAAAATAAATGGTATCTAATGTCTCATATTGGTGAAGTAATTTACACACCAGAAAAAGTAACTTACAGTAATTTTATAGATAACAATAACGGTTACTGCACACAATTCTCTGAATCACAAATAACTGTTAGAAAAATTCCAGTTACTAGTATATTTCTTGATGAACAGACTGGTGAACTTGTTTCAGCAACAGATGAAATTAAAGATTTCGCAAATAAAGATGACCATTATAGATCCAGAGGGCTAGATTTAGCGACACATGTTAGTACTCAAGCTACCCCGGATCAAATAGTCCCTGTGGACCGAATAGATCCTTCTATTGACAACTTCCTAAATCAACCCATACTGGTTTCATATAGAGATCGAATTAAGAGTATCCTGCTCAATTGTCTTTAGTTTTGAGCTCTCAACTGATATATAATGCATGAGCTATCCACTTCGCTTAATCATCTAAGCTCTGCAAGAAAAAAGCCGGTCATGACGACCGGACTTTTTCTTGGCTGGGGCGAAGAGATTCGAACTCCTGAATGCCAGGACCAAAACCTGGTGCCTTACCACTTGGCGACGCCCCAATGATGGGATGGTAATTGTTAGTTTAGTGTCATCCCGGACAATATTCAATTATTGAAGGTAAGTCAGCCTGGTGCCTTGGCAAGCTTTGCCTGCCCACAGAACTTTCATGCATGAAACAAGTTTCATCCTGAAAGATTCTCTTGCGAAAGTTCACTGAACTTTCTCACTCTTGGCGACGCCCCAATGATGGGATGGTAATTGTTAGTTTAGTGTCATTTCGGACATGATTCAAATATTTAGGGTAAGTCAGCCTGGTGCCTTGTCACGTTCCGCGACCCCCGTACATCTCTGTTGGCAACAAGTTGCCACCGGATGATACGTTTCCAAACTGCCACTGGCAGTTTTCACACTTTGACGACGCCCCAATAATTATGTAATGCAACGCATAGTATACCAAAAACAGGGGTCATAAATCTAGCTACAAATTGTGTTGCTAATTAAACACTTGTGTTTACTTACTTTACACGTTTAGTCTTAATGCTATGGCTACAGTAGAAAAAACATTTGAACAACTCAAAGACCCGTGGGATTGGAAAAACGAGCTAGGCAATAATCTTCAAAATCTGAATTATTGCCGTGAGATGGCTATGCAAAGCGAAGCAGTTTGTACGCTATTCACCCCTGAACGAACAGCTTTGCGGATCAGTGAACTCGCAACACTTCTTGCAATACGG
>DAOLHH010000028.1:0-12889 GCA_035329185.1 Candidatus Saccharimonadota bacterium
ATTTTCCTCCCAGATCTCGTTGAATCTGAGATGTCACAGCTGTATGAGGGTGCAACAGCCAAAAATATTACCCTACAGTACGCGAAACCTAAGAAGTTTACGACCGTAAATCTAGACGAAATGAAGATTCGCCAAGTGGTCATGAACTTCACCGATAATGCCATTTATTACACGCCAAATGGCGGTAAAATCACCGTTGAGCTCAAAGACAAGAAGGACTCAATAGAGTTCACCGTCAAGGATACGGGTATCGGTGTACCAAAGGCCGAGCGTCACAAGCTCTTTGAGAAGTTCTATCGCGCCGAAAATGCTCGTAAGGCCCGCCCAGACGGCACGGGACTTGGATTGTTTATGGCCAAAAAGGTAATTGTCGCGCAAGGCGGATCCATATTATTTGACTCAAAAGAAGGCAAGGGCAGCACCTTCGGCTTCTCTTTCCCCAAAAAGGTAATAACAGATGATACTCAGGTACATAATCAGTCAGGAACGCCTGAAAGCAATCAATCGCCAGAAAAAGCATAAAAACTATACAAAAGTATTGAAAAATAAGCAATAGTGTGATATAATTGTACTTATCCAATTTTAAGACGGATAGGATACATCACACATTATGACATTGCATGACCAACAGATACCAAATACAGAAGCTTCATTAGAGCATGAATTTGAACGTTCAGTTCACTCAAAAGCTGAAATATGGCAGATGGGTATTACTGAACTTTCGGGAATTCTTGGTGAGAAGCCTAATTTCAATGTGGGCTATCCAGAAATTCTTGAGCTAAAGAAGCGTGTATTTAATGGAGAGCATCACACCGATAGCACTACTGATGAGGGTCAGGTTGTAACCCCTGTCGAAGTACAACGTATTCCTGCAGATCGAATAAGTTCGATTGTCCGAAAATTTATAGCCGAGCAGGCTACGCCCGCTACACACGTTAAACCAATTATTGAGCAAGATTCTATTGCGCAAGATGTACCTACTACAGAGGATTCGGTGAACACTTCTTCTGCGAAAAACGACTCAGATTACGATAAGTATTTAATGGGACTCTTTGACTTAGAAGATGCAGTAAAAGCAAATGAAGTTGCCATTGCTAATATGGAAGCAGTGTCATCAGGTCGTGCGCCAGAAGCAGAATATGAATTCACTGGAACTTATGCCGATGAAAGCAGTGAGAGTAAAGAGGGTAGCTCTGAAGAACCAATAGAAGAACCAAATGTATTGTCTCATAATGAGACTATTCCGACGCTTGAAAATGCTGATAACGAAATACCCGCTGAAGTTCAGTCCGAAGTTGAAGACAGCGAAAATACAGATATCCAAGAAACGACACACTCTCCTGAAGTAGTTACAATACCAGATACTATCGTCGACTACTTTAACAGTGAAGTTGTGCGCTACATTAATGATTATGTAAACATTCATAAAACTGTTGAAGGGGTCTTTGGTACAAAAGATGAGCCTAGCGAACGTTTCAACGAAATCAACCGTACGCTCCGGAACATGATTATTGAAGCATCGCTTGATGAACAAGGAAACTCAAATAGAGCGTTTGCTGAAGTAATTGGCGCGCGTATAAATAAAGCACTTATTCATGTATACAAAGAAGCTTCTTCAAGACATACGCATTCTGAACAACCACAACAGGTAGAAGAAGTATCTGAAACTCCACAAATTGCAGAAGCACCAAAGCCAGAAATCAGTGAGATTAATGAACAAGAACAGCGTGAAATTGAAGGTGCACAAGACCTCTTTAGTGCCTATTTGAAAGAAGTTGAGTCTAAAAAGATAAAAGAAGATTCGCTGGAAAACAGGGGCAATTTTGCAGTACGACACACCCACGACATGCTCGTCAAGGCTACCGAAGGTGATCGTTCCATGTCAGCTAAAGAATTGTATGATGAGTCGGTCTTCAAATCTATAATCCATCGATATCTACGTGTTGTTGCAGAAGATGGATTTAAAGAAACTTCGATAGCTCAAGAGCGCGATGAACTCGTGAATCAATTCATCCAAGATCACGCTAGACAAATCAACGAGAACATCGCTCGAATAGACACTCATTATCGCAAAGCGGGCAAGGGTATTTTAGGCAGATTGAGCTCGCGATTGATGAGTCGTTTCGCTCGTTAAGCATAAGAATTGCTACAAGTTAAAAATTGTGGTAAAAGTTATTGACAAAACTATATGCTTGTGTTAAAATGTAATCATAAATAACGTTTAGTTGAGGAAACGGAGATTTTACTCATGAATACTAATCTAAATTTTGGATCGGTAAGCACTGACCAGTTAGCAACGACTGCTGATTTGATGAATGCAATGCCATCTCTAGAGCTTACAGAAAATACTGGTAATCATCGACTTGGTAAAAAAATTGCCGGTGCGGGCCTTGCAGTTGCATTGAGCGCTGGTGTTGTCGCACACCAAGGTAATGAGAATAGCGCTTTTGCAGCAGATTACGAAACATCTGTTACTGCGCCATTGTCAGAAGCTACCGCTGGACCTTCCCGTGAGGTAAGTAAACCTGCAGAATCTCGTAACAAAGAACTTTTCATAACTGCAGATCATGCGGAAGCCATTGAACTTACGAGAGACCTAGAGACTGGTAAATTGTTTATAGAAATAGGTACGATTGGTGAAAAGCCATGTGGTCCTCAAGTAGACAAAGCTGAGGTGGCTCGACGCCTTGAAAATGGCGAAGCTATTGTGAAGCCAGATGAAACTGCAGATTTCCTCAACAAAAATCCACAAGTAGAAAAAGGTTTAAATGCACGTTACGACGAAAAGTCTCATGGCGATACTGAGTGGATCGATTTTTTGATCGACGAACTCGATATAAAGAACGACGATATCTTGCAAGGTGGTGAAGATGCTGGTGTACGTGGCTTGAAGGCACGTTCAGAAGCTGCAGTACTTGCGCAGGATATTAACGTTGAAAACAATGCGTGCGACTTGGAAACGGGTAAGATTTTCGCTAACCCAGGTCCAAATAATGCATATAATCACTTGCAAAAAGGTGAGCCAGTATGGACCATTAATATTCCAGCCAGTGTGTTGAAGAAAATGGAAAAAGAAAATATCACTTTGCCAGACTCACTCGTAATTGCAATGAGCAAAGACGGAAAAATGGCTGAGATTATCTTTGAACGAATTGGATGTAACAACCCACTCTTTGATCTAGAACAGCCACCGGTAGAAGAGAAGCCACCAGTAACAACCGTAGTAGAGACGACCGTACCAGAGGAGTCAACTACGTCGACTACGACTCCTAATACGACAACAAGTTCTACAACGTCAACGACAACTCCTGGTACGACTTCGTCGACGACCTCTACGACGATGCCAACCACAACGTCTAGTAGTACGACTTCAACAACGACGCCAAGCACGACATCTTCTACAACAAGTACTACCTCTACGACTTCGACATCTACGACTTCAACTACTGTTCCGCACACGACTACTACCACCACTACTCCCGCTACGACATCTACTCGTCCGGAAGTCACAGTACCAGTAGATTCAATCGTGATTAGTGGTCCAGGAGCTGGTGGAACACCGGATACCGATAACAATCCTGATAATAATGTCACGACTTCACAAGTTACAACGACAACTGAAAGGCCTACCAACCCGTCGGCCCCAACGACGACTATACGTCCAGCTGTCACGACACCACCGAATTTGACTACAACAACACTCGTTCATGTGGATGTAGAGTAATAAGGATATATAGAAGGAAATAATACGATGAAATTACGACAGATTTTCTCACGACTGACGAAAAAGACGAAGTTTCTTATTGCTGGTGGGCTGACGCTCGCGGCATTGGTCCCAGCAGTTGCGATTGCAGGATACGGACCAAATGGTGCCGACCGAGTTATCTATGACTTCAAGAACCCTGCACAACGCGAAGGTGCATTTGATGGCCCACGTTTTAACAGCTACATCAACACAAACGTGTATGGTGATGAGCGCGCATTCGTTGATGCGAAAGAATGTACAACCAACGGCGCTGACTGTTACAAACAAGGTGAAGCAGCTGGCTACAATGATCAGCAACCTGTCGAAGTAGGCAAGGAATATATCATCCGTGCTTATGTCCACAACATTGCAAATCCAAGCATCAACGACAATCCTGCGACTGCTACTCCTATGGACGGTATCGGTGTCGCAAAGAACACACATATCCGCTTTGAATTGCCAGATACTGAAGGTGTCGCAAATGGTTTCACTGCACAGGCACGAATCACTGCTGATAACGCAATGCCAAAGCAGGTATATGACACGGTTGATTTGCGAAACAATAATGAAAAGTTCAATGTTTCATACGTCCCTGGTTCTGCTTATATCTTTAACGCATCGCACCCAGCAGGCTTGAATCTGAGTGATGACATTATGAGCACGCAGGGTACCTTAATTGGAAATGACAAGATGGACGGTAACTACGGGGGATGTTTTGAATACTCAGCTTTCGTCGTCATTCGCGTCAAAGTGACTGCACCTGATGTACAGATTGAAAAGTTTGTTTCAAAAGTTGAGATGCCAAAAATGACTGATACTGCAGAAACAATTGATGTGAAGCGTGGTGACACGGTTAGCTGGAGATTGAACTACGAGAACAAAGGCACGCTGTTTGCAGATGATGTCGTTGTGCGCGATCCACTTCCAAAAGGCTTGGAGATCGTTCCTGGATCAGTTCAGTTAACGACTTCTGCTGGTACACAAACTTTGCAAGATGATGCGTTAGAACAAGGCGGTCAAACGGTCGGTGACTATGCGCCAACTGGAAATGGTGTCATCCGATTCAGCACCAAGGTAAACACCGATCCTGAAGTGTGTGAACTGACGAACATCGCATTCGTGAAGGCCGGCAATAATGCGAACGAAGACTCTGACAGCGCAAAGATTAAGATTACTAATTGTAATCCGACAAAGCCCGTCTATGTATGTGACAACTTAACCGTAACGCTCGTAAGAAACCGAACATATAAGTTCGAAGCTCATGCAACGGGCAAGAACGGTGCCAAGGTAAAATCTTATGAGTACACGTTTGGTGATAACAGTTCAGTGCTTGCAACTGACAAAAGCTCTGTCGAGCACACCTATGCAAAAGATGAAACCTACACAAGCAATGTCAAAGTTGTGTTTGATGTAGATGGTAAGCTCGTTACTGTAGGCGGAGACGGTGAGTGTGCAATGACACTTAAGATTACGACCGATAAGCCAATGTGTGAGATTCCTGGAAAAGAACATTTGCCAAAAGATTCTCCTGAATGTACCTTGCCTAAAACTGGTGCAGGGAACATCGCAGGGCTCATGGCAGCCGTAACTGCTACAGGTGCGGTCGCACATCGTCGATTTACGCTTCGCAAGAATCGTTAATAAACAGACAGACTGACTCAAAACTTCCTCGACCGAATAAAAAATGGTCGGGGAAGTTTTATTTTTATAGAAAAATGGTATGATGTTTATGGTTTAACAAAAACAAGACCAAAATCAATTCTCCAAAGATTAGAAGTCTTGGAAAAACCGAGCAAAGACTGACCGCTCAAACTTAAACCAAACAAACATCAATAAAAATAAATCCCCTTCCCTCCATGAAAGGTAGGCTGGGTATTGTCCCTTAACTCCACATAAGGTAGTTTGTTGTTGCCAAAAATCAGATACACTAGTGTCATGCAATTAAAGCCATTTGAGTCTAGCAACCTTGTATTTCTTGATACTGAATTTACTGACTTAGACCCGTATAAGGGCGAACTACTCTCTGTCGGAATGGCAACGCTTGATGGTCGAGAACTCTATTTAGAATGTGAACAATCAACTGAGCCGTCACCTTGGGTCCAGAAGCATATTATGCCGATGCTTGATGGTCCAAAATTTTCTCGCATTCAAGTCATGAGGCAGATTCGTGAATTTCTTGGGAATACAAATCCGTTTATGATTGCGTTTGTCGATAACTATGACGTAATTTATCTAACGAAACTCTTCGGTGCAGGCAATCTTCCCTTTAGGTGGATGACGGTAGATTTTGCGAGCATTTTATTTGCAAACGGAGTCAACCCAGTACGGTTTCAGCGCGATGGTAACTCAGGCGCAAAAGCATTTTATAAAGATTTAGGACTCGATTTGAAAGTTTATCGAAACCATCATGCCCTTGATGATGCTCGATTGCTTCGTGATGTCTGGTTAAAATTGACTGAAAATAACTATTCCCACATAGAACAGTAAGCAAACTCCTTGTGCTTTAATGCCAATACATACTATTATGTTATGTAACCGTAACGACAGTAAAAAGTCTGTGGAGATATGTGTGAGAGGTAATACTGGAATTAAAAAGTTTTTCGTAGCGCTCGTCATTGGCGTTTTTACTCTCGGCATGTTTTCGAGTGATGCTATTTCTGAATCGGTAAACTGTACGGATCTTCCATCACTTGATTTTAAACAAAGTACGCTTTCGAGTGGTGAATATGCAATTTGGGTGCTCGCAAAAACTGAAACAACAACAGCCACTCCCTATATAAGTGTTGATGGGAAATCATGTGATAAAGTGGCACTTCCGGAGAGTACTGATTGGGAATGGGTGAGTGGACGTGGAGGCGTCATTAAAAAAGACCTTTCTTTTGGAGAACATACATACTCGTTTAGCGTTAATGAAGGTGCGGTGTTAGCAGACAAAGTGATCGTAACGAGTGACCTTGATTGCATACCAAAAGATAATGGAGACAACTGTCTCGATCAAACCCTCGCTTTTGAACTCGTTGGGGGGTTGCAACAAGGCTCAACAGTAGCAGGCGAACAAAAAGTGCAGGCACTCCTTACGAAGGGTGCAGGTGTGGAAGGGAATTCAATTGAATTTCTGATTGATGACGAAAAAGTAAGCACACAGTCAAGTGAACCATTCTGTTTGGTTGATATCGGCGACGATGAATCATGTGGTCTTTATAACTTCTCAACTTTGCCGAAGGGGAAACACACACTAAAAGCGGTCGGCTATCAAGCTGGTGAGATTGCGTCAGAAAAATCTATAACATTTACAGTTGCAGATGCAAATAGTGCAACATTGAGTCTTTCTGATTTGAGCCTCTCAGCAGAAACGAATGCCGATAAACCAGACTCGCTTACGATTGATGTCGATGGAATTTCTCCTAAAGAAATAGTAAGTGGTGAACTAACGATAAGTGCTGAGGTCGAAGGCTCGTCTGCGCCAATTACCGTTTACTTTGCAATTAATAATATAGACATGAACAGTAGTTCAAAAGCGCCTTATTGCATGGTGGCAGGCTCATCAGACACGTGTGGCGCCTGGGATTCAAGCTCGCTCGTAAATGGAGACTACACACTACAAGTTGCCGCTACTGCTCCCGATGCGCGTAATAAATATGTGTCTATTCCGTTTCGAATAGATAATTCACAAGCTATATACAAAGTAGGGACAAGCAGGCAAGAAATAATCGTTGGTAATCCGAACCAACAGGTGACTGGTTCAGTTCGAGTAACTTTGCCTGAAACGCAGCTAAAAAACGCCCAGCGTGGTCGAAAGATAGAATATTATGTAGATGATAAATCATTTGCATCTACTTACGACAGCAACCCAGTAGTGGCGCTCAGCTCTAGCGACTATTCAAACGGAGAGCATACGTTATCTGCAAAAGTAACCTCTGTTCAAGGTGAAACGACATCGCTTCAAAGCACAATAAAAATTCAAAATGATATGTTTACTAGTTCGCTGCTGTGGCTCCGCGATAATTTGGTGGCAACTTTAGCGGTTACCGTGGTTAGTATCGTCGGTATGTATCTCGTAATTTATACGCTACGAAAGAAAAAGAATAATAAGTATTTTAATCTTGAACACAACATATCCGAAGGGTATGTTTACGCTGAGACGTATGGCGCATTTTCACCAAAGAATAAAAATACGCAATCACTCGCTGCCTTTACAGTGTTATTTGTTGGTATCACGGTGGTACTGGGCAGTGGCGGTACGGGCACCGGAGTAAAAACTGGTTTTGCACAAGAACTTGATTTTGCGAGTACAGCAGGTAATTTTTCCGGCTTTAATGTCCAATACGATAAAGATCATATGACTGACGCTCATGAACACATGCAATACATGAGATTAAACTATTCGAAAGATGTATCTGAAAGTACCGCAGATGCAGTGGTTTATAAAGATGCAGTTGATTTTACTGAAGATAAAGCGACAAAAAAAGGTGGGTTAATTTCAAATGTTGACGTCACCACACTTCAAGAGTTTGAAGGTGAGACTATGAATTTTGCTCCTGGTGTGGGGCGAGTGAGTGCCGACAAAGAGGCACATTCAGGACAATCAATGCATATTGAAAAATCGGGTAAAGTGTACCGAAACCAGCGCATGCGAAAGGGCAGACGATTTATTATTCGTGCGAGAGCGGGCAAATGTGCAAGACGTCCGTTTATGCGTTTGAGAATAAACAAAGTCGATATTGGGGAAGTTGAAGTCAAAGGAGATAAACAACAGGATTATGAGTTTAGGGTAAACTTATCGGAGAATTCACACAATTTCGAGATATCATTCCGCGATGAAGATGATGATGGTGATAAAAACCAGCGCGGAAAGTGTGCTCGTGGAATTTTTATTGATCGAGCGCACGTACCTAGAGAAGAAAATGATGATGAAGAAGTTGATCCTACAGCCCCTACACCTATTCCAGAAACTCCTGAAGCTCCAACTCCTACCCCAACTAATCCTGAACCAGAACCTGCACCTGAAGTACCAACAGAACCTGAAACCCCAGTAGAACCAACTCCAACTCCTACTCCGACAATACCTGATGAGCCAACTCCTACCCCTACTGAGCCTGAACCGTTACCTGAAGAACCTACAGAACCCGACACACCGGTAGAACCAACTCCTACCCCAACACCAACGACTCCTACCCCTACACCTTCAAATGATATGGGGCCTAATATTGATGAATCATTATTACCGCCTCCGGTTGCTGGATATGCTTCAGAGCTGATTTCTCAAACCGGTGCGACTCCAACATATGATGCTGAAATAGGAGCGTTTAGGACGTCGTGCACGGTATCGCATTTTGCATACGATGATCCAATTGTGTTCCCTGGAGTCCCAGGTGCGTCTCACTTGCATACGTTTTTTGGTAATACTGGTGTCAATGCTTATTCCACGGCAGATTCTATAGAGAAAACGGGTAACTCTACGTGTAGTGGTGGCATATTAAATAGAACTGGTTATTGGATGCCTTCGATGATTAACACTCGCACAGGGGGACCAGTGTTTCCGATTGCGGTACTTGTTTATTACAAGACGTCATATTACGGCGTACAAGCATCTACTGTTCAACAACCACCTGCACAGCTAAGAATGATTGCCGGCAACCCTTCTGCGACGACGGTACAAGAATCGGATCCTTACGGGCATCATATTGTGAACTTTGCCTGCAATAGTCAGAGCGATCCTTTCCCACCTGGGGACCAGCTGAACCCATCAGTAAGTGATGCATATTGTCCTGAGGGGTGGCGTCGATTATTCATGGAAGTACGGTTCCCGCAATGTTGGGACGGCGTCAATCTTGATTCTTCCACGCATCGTTCACATATGTCGTATCCGACTGGATCAGGTTGTCCTTCGAGTCATCCAGTTGGCTTACCTGAAATTCAGTTGCGGGTTGAGTATGATTACAATGACCCTGACAGACAATATTGGCGACTTTCAAGTGATTATTACGAAGGCGGCGGTGGCGGATATTCAAATCATGCAGACTGGTGGAACGGATGGAACCAAGACTTGCTAACTCGCATCAGAACAACTTGCTGGAACGCAAACATGGATTGTCATGTAGATATGCTTGGTAACGGTGAGCAACTTACCGGTCCACCAGAATATCCATACGACTGATAACCTAGTCAAAAAAGTACTGATATTTCACCTAAAAACCAGCATATACGGTTGCTTTATAAAGAAGTGCGTTTGCTTTAAGCGTGGGGTGGTGGAGAGCCTATGTGTGATTTTTGTTTGTTGAGCATATGCCCTTCGTCATCTATATCGTACACAAGCAAATCTCCAAAAATCATTTCAATTTCACCGATGTTTTCTTCTGGTATTTTTTCGATATATTTCATCAATGCGCGGATGCTGTTGCCGTGCGCGACAAGAAGTACATTCTTACCTTCGCGTAGTTGAGGCAAAATGGTATTTACATAATAAGGTTCAACACGTTCATATACCATTTTTAATGTTTCGCCGTTCGGTATAGTAACATCCCAGCCTCTTCTGATTGCTTCCCACGCTTCTTCGCCAATTTCTTCCTTCATTTGCCACTTGTTCTTGCCGGTGTAGTCACCATAGTCACGTTCATTCAGTGCACCGCTTCGAACGACATCAATATCGTACTGCTGTGATGCTTCTAAAATACCTTCAAGTGTTTCCCTCGTACGGATCTGCTCCGAGCAATACGCTATAGAGGCTTTAATATCCAATGCTCGCAAAGCACGTCCGAGCATCCCTGCTTCACGAAAGCCTTTTTCACTCAGATGAACATCGCGTATGCCAGACCACTGTCCTGTGGCATTCCATTCTGATTCCGCATGACGGCTCACTATAAGTTTACCGTTTTTATTCTCAGGTGGTTTGACAAGATTTGGCATCGATCCATACCAATACGCGACAATATTTTTTGCGGTCATGTCGTTTATACGGCCCACCGCTTCACGAGTATTAAACGCGTTATGTGGACTAATAATGACATTAGGAAGTTTACGGAGTGCAGAAATTTCAACGCTGTGCTCCATCATTTCAGGAGTTAATTTATGGCTACGAAGTAGATTTGCTTCTTGTGTCTGGTTTAGAAATACTTCACCTTCTATCACATCAAGTGCCGCACCTCCCAGATGGCCATTTTCAAGATGTGTGACGAGAGCGATGGTATCGATTAGCTCCCCACGAGCAGTGTTCACGATAATCGCACCTTTTTTCATTAGTGCAATTCGGTCTTCGTTCAGAAGATGGTGTGTTTCAGGAAGGTACGGTGCATGAAGAGATACGATATCTGATTGTTTTAATAAATCTTCCAGCTCAACATATTCGAACCCTAATTCTTTGTCGAGCCCTTCTTTGGGAAACGCATCGTAGGCAAGTATGCGCATATTGAAGCCACGAGCTATCTGTAGCGTATGTTGTCCGATATGACCTGTGCCTATGACTCCGATTGTTTTTTGAAATAAGTCAGTGCCCGTGAGAAGTTCCTGAGATTCGATTGTTTGACCTTCCGAAAACATTTCTGGCAGTTTGCGAACGAGCGCGAGCAAAAGGGTAAATGCATACTCAGCAACCGTCGATTCGCCATAGGTTGGTACGTTTAATACCGAAACATTATTATCAGCTGTCGCACGAAGATCAATATTATTGAAGCCTGTTGAACGACAGGCGATAGCACGAAGGTTTGGCATTTTTTCAATCATTTCACGTGTGACGGAGCTGGTAACGAAAACGGAAATGATTTCTGCGTCTGCATGAATGTTGTCTACTGAAATAGAATCACTAATGAATTCCCAGTGGTGATCAGTCCACGATAACTTTTCTGTTAACTGAACTTTATCAAGTTCAGTCGCATCATAGATGTATATTTTTGCCATCGCTCTTATTATGGCATAAGCATGAGCTTTATGAGAAGATGTATTTATGAAAATTATTCGAATAGATGCAAGACAAATACTCGATTCTCGCGGAAATCCTACGGTTGAAGCTGACGTATGGGTCGAAGGAAATATTTTTGGACGTGCCGCAGTCCCGTCTGGTGCCTCAACAGGCACGCACGAAGCTCATGAGCTACGGGATGAGGGAAAGGCATATAACGGACTAGGCGTCACGCGGGCAGTTAAAAATATTACGGAAATAATTTCCCCTGCTTTACGGGGTATTCGTGCAGACGATCAATTTTTAATCGATGAAAAGCTACGAGCACTCGATGGTACGATGAACAAATCTTCGCTCGGTGCGAATGCACTATTAGCTGTTTCGCTCGCATGTGCCCATGCAGCTGCCTATACAAGAAATATTCTCTTGTACTCACATATTAATGACATCGCAGGAAAGCCCGCTATGTCCTTACCGATGCCGATGATGAATCTATTAAACGGCGGAAAACATGCACAAGGATCGTCTGATTTTCAAGAATTTATGGTAATCCCTTACGGCGCATCAACGATTGCAGAAGCCGTACAGATGGGATCAGAGACGTTTCAGGCTCTTAAAAAGGGACTCCACAACCTTAACGTTTCGACGGCTGTTGGCGATGAAGGAGGCTTTACTTTTCCGATACGTCAATCAAATACTGAAATGTTAGACCTTTTATTACATGCAAGTCGTTCAGCTGGTTATATCCCAGGAACAAATATATTCTTCGCAATGGACATTGCAGCTTCAGAATTTTACGAACAAGGGCGCTATGTTATTGAATCTGAAGAACGCGCCCTTACAAGCGAACAAATGGTAGCATATCTTAAAGAAATTGCTGAAAAATATCCAATTATTTCGATTGAAGATGGACTAGCAGAAGATGACTGGGACGGGTGGCAACATATGACCGATGTGCTTGGCAAAATTCAGCTCGTCGGCGATGATTTATTGGTTACGAATCCAGAAAGACTTGAAAAGGCAATTGGAGCTCGAGCTGGAAACGCGATTCTTATCAAGCCGAATCAAATCGGAACGCTTACAGAGACATTGCAGGCTATAAAACTGGCACAAGAACGCGGATGGCGCACCATTGTTTCACACAGGAGTGGCGAGACTGAAGATGTGAGCATTGTCCACCTTGCGATAGGTACGGGTGCCGGACAAATTAAGACGGGCAGTATGTCTCGTAGCGAGCGTATTGCCAAATA
>DAOLHH010000029.1:0-12718 GCA_035329185.1 Candidatus Saccharimonadota bacterium
AATAGATGGGAGCAACAGCAAGCTGAGGCAGAAACGCTAGAGCCTGGGCACCCACTTATTGAAACGTATAAAAAGTTACCTGAGCCTACGTTTGCCGTAGCACTGCAGCAGGTTATTACTAATCATGAAATCGGCAGAATGTCCGAAGACCACATGGTTCGATCAGATGGGCAGTCAGCATTTATTGAAACAGAGGGGTTTGATAAAAAACTCGTTTCATTAGCGCAAGAAATTGGCGTTGGCTATGGCCTGCATACCTACGACCAACGATTCAATAGAAGGGAAGAAGCGATGCAATCAATATTTGCCGAATTCAAACGAGCGCTTTCTGATCCTAGCAGTACTTTAAATGATGTTAACAGTACAGAACTTTGGAAAAAAGTTTCTTCTCTCGAAATCGATCAGATTATGACACTGTTGCTACATGGGTATCTTTCCTTCGAGCAGAATAATTTTACTTCAAAAAAGAGAAAGCCCGGTAGAGTTTTAAGGTAGTAGTTACAGTTTGCAGGTTAACCGAACAAATGCTGTTCGGTTAACTTACTTTTACAGGTGACGTATAATGGGAGCGATATGGAGCTATTACAAGACGCAATACAGGAAGTAATCGCGGACGTATTTGGTATTGATCACCCCATAGTTTTAACAATTCCCGATGAGCAGTTTGGTGACTTTGCCTGTAATGTGGCGTTACAACTTGCAGGGAGAGTGGGAAAAGCGCCTCGAGAGATTGCTGAAAAGCTGCAGCCTTTAATTACCGCACTTCCAGTAGTTGACAGCGTAGCGATTGCTGGTCCTGGTTTCTTGAATATTTGTATGCAGACTGAATTTTTGTCCGCGCTTGCGAATCAACCAGCGAGACAAGTATGGAAGGGGAAGACGGTCGTCTGCGAGTATTCATGCCCAAATTATTTTAAGGAACTGCACGCGGGGCATCTGTATCAGACTATCTTGGGTGATTCTGTCGCACGACTACTTGAACACGCGGGCGCACAAGTGCAACGAACGAATTTTGGCGGAGATGTGGGGCTTCACGTCGCAAAAGCTATATATGGAATGAACAAGAACACTAATGGAACATTTCAGTCTGAAAATTATTCGTCCACGCTACAACACATGCACGCTTTGAAAGCTGAAGATAGAGCACCATTTCTTGCATCTTCATATGTCGTGGGGAGCGCTGATTACGAGTCTGACTTAGCAGATGCGAAGCAGCTTATTGAAGCTCTGAATGCTGATCTTTATAAAACAGTTTTCAGTAAACAGGCAGGGGATCTTGATGATGTTGCTTCAACCAGTCAAAGAGAAATACATACGCTTGGTAGGCAATGGAGTCGTGAGTATTTTGACAGATTTTATGAACGCTTACAGCTTAAAAAACAGCAGAATGGAACCTTTTTCCGATACTACCCAGAAAGCGAGACAGCTAGGCCTGGCGAATCGATTGTCCAGAATGAACTTCTGAAAGGTGATGCTCAATCAATATTCACCCCTTCAGACGGAGCGGTGGTGTTCAGGGGCGAAGACCACGGCTTGCATACGAGAGTATTTTTAACAAAGCAGGGCTTGCCGACTTATGAAACGAAAGATCTTGGGCTCATCTTCATGGAGTCGAAAGAATTTTCATTTGACTACAGAATCTTAATAACAGGTAGCGACCAAAAAGAATATATGAAAGTTGTGTGGAAAGTGGCTGATTTGCTCGAGCCGGGAATTGGCACAAAGATGACGCACATGACGAACGGTATTATCAAATTCGGCGATGGGAAGAAGATGTCGTCACGTCTCGGTAATGTGACGAGAGCAGTCGATATACTCGACACGGTACAAACTATCGTTACTAAGACCGGAGAACCTAGAAGTGATGAAGCTATCATGCTTGGTGCAGTAAAATACGAATTTTTGAAGTACCGAGTGGGGGGCGACATTGCGTTCGATCCTGAAGAGTCGGTGAGCACGCAAGGCAACTCTGGGCCGTATTTACAATATGCGCACGCTCGAGCTAGTTCGATTTTGCGTAAAGCAACAAAGAACACAATCAGCCAACTAACTGAAAATAATTTGGAATTTGATGAAGCTGAACGTTCGTTCTTGCGAAAACTTTCACACTATTCGCTCGTACTCGATGATGCGGTTGCCGAGCTTGCTCCGCACGTAATTACGACGTATCTCTATGAGCTTGCCCAGATATTTAATAGTTTTTATGAACACAACAGGGTCATCGGTGATGAACGCGAGACGGTACGACTTGCGCTTATTAACCGCTATCGACAAACCTTGCAACATGGTCTTGAACTGCTTGGTATCCACGCTCCAGAACAGATGTAGAAGATTGTACTTGTGCGAAGTAAGTAGTTACTGGCACAATAAGGGTATATTTAATGTGGGAAAATTAAGATGTCGCAACCGCAAAATATTCTGTTACTTTATCCGCACCAATTGTACGCACCTGAGGTATTACCACAGGACGTAGACCAAGTTTTTGTAATTGAAGATCCGCTCTTTTTTGGGCGCGATCCACAGTATCCACTGTACTTACACAAACAAAAGCTCGTGCTACACCGCTCGACTATGAGGCGGTATGTTGAAGAAGTATTATGGCCGACTGGCTACCAGGTTGAATATATTGAATTCCATCATATGAATGAGACTGGGGATATTGTTAATAAACTTGCACATGCTGCTCGAGTAGAATATTTTGATCCCACTGATGACGTATTGCAACGACGTTTAAGTACTGCACTTGCAAAACTTGAACATCAGCCCTTGGTTCGCCAGCTCGAGTCTCCCAACTTTTATTTAAGTAGGGAAGAGGTCAAATCATTTTTCCAAGACAAACAGAAAGCGAATTTTACTGAATTTTACCAATGGCAACGTGAACGGTTCAATGTGCTCATAAACCCATCAACGTATCGCCCTATAGGGGGTAAACTGAGTTTTGATACCGAGAACAGAAAACGGTTACCAAAAAACCATGTATTACCAGGGCACGCCGTATTTGGCTCAAACAAGTATGTTGATGAAGCACGTAAGTATGTCGATCATTATTTTGCAGATAATCCAGGGAGCGTGGAAGATTTTCCGTGGCCTACCAACCGCCAGGAATCATTAGCTTGGCTACGGGACTTTATTGAAAATAGACTAGATTACTTTGGGCCGTATGAGGATGCAATAGATGGGCAAGCACCTTGGGTATATCACAGTGGGCTTACGCCTATGCTGAATATCGGCTTGCTTAGCCCGATGGAAGTAGTAGATGCTGCTCTTGAGCAACACGCTCAAAAAGAAGTTCCAATCGCGAGTTTAGAAGGATTTATCCGTCAAGTTCTTGGTTGGCGTGAATATATGCGTGGTATGTATGTTGACAGACATGTGCAGTTGCGAACGTCGAATATCTTTAATCATCAGCGAACGCTAACGAACGACTGGTATTTCGGCACAACAGGGATTCCACCTGTCGACGATGTCATAAAGAAAACATTAGCGAGAGGGTATGCGCATCATATTGAGCGTTTGATGATCATGGGTAATATGATGTTCTTATGCGAATTTCACCCTGATGAAGTGTATCGCTGGTTTATGGAAATGTATATTGATGCCTATGATTGGGTGATGGTGCCAAACGTATACGGCATGAGTCAATATAGTGATGGCGGAAGTATGACTACGAAACCATATATTAGCAGTAGTAATTACATTTTGAGCATGAGTCACTATGCCAAAGGTGAATGGTGCGATGTATGGGACGGGTTGTACTGGGGCTTTATTGAAAAACATCGAGATGAATTCGCTAAAAATCAACGTATGCGGATGATGGTGCAACAGCTCGATAGGTTACAAGAAAATAGACATCGTATCATTACCTACCGAGCACAAGACTTTTTACGCGAGAAAACAAAAGATAATTAATATATTTTCAACTTGAATAGCATACTGCTCTAGGTGTACCGTTCAGAAGCAACGTTAAACAAAGGGGAGAGTCATGCTGAAGACTGCGCACGAACATATACGAAAGACCGGAATCAGGCTAGGCCTTAAAACAGAGCAAATTGCGCGACTCCTTGAAGTAGAAGCTGCGCATGAGTTTGAAATTACTCTTGAGAATGGCAAATCGTATCAAGCTTATCGCATGCAACATTCGAGTGCTCGCGGGCCGTACAAAGGAGGCATTCGATTTCACCCAGAAGTTGACCGAGATGAAGTGCAGGCGCTCGCTACCCTTATGAGCTTTAAGACAGCTGCGGTTAATTTGCCTTTGGGTGGTGGCAAGGGTGGTGTTGTGGTTAATCCAAAAGACCTCACCGAAGCTGAACTCGAAGAGCTTGCGCGCAAATATGTACGATATCTTGAGAAGCATATTGGTCCTCAAAAAGATGTACCTGCACCAGATGTGAATACAAACCCAAAAATTATCGACTGGATGGTCGAAGAATATGCTGTTCTCACCGGAGACAAATCGAATGCGACTTTTACGGGTAAGAGTATCTCGCATGGAGGAAGTGAAGGAAGGGATGCGGCGACGGGTCGTGGTGGCGTCATCGTCTTGCGTACATTGCGTGAGCTTGAAAATCTTGCCGGTAAACCACTTCGCTATGCAGTCCAAGGGTATGGTAATGTCGGCTCGTTCTTCGCCGAGGTCGCGGCTAAAGAGCATCCAGACTGGAAACTTGTTGCGGCGACTGATTCTAGTGGTGGTGTTCATGATGAAGCAGGGCTAGATGCTGAGCAACTGAGTTCTTGGAAGGCGAATCGCAAACCACTGAAAGAGTTTGAAGCGGGGCGGGCAATTACGAACGAAGAGCTTATCGCATTAGATGTTGATGTTTTGATACTTGCAGCACTCGGCGGCGCGGTTACTGAGGTCAATGCTGGGCAAGTTAAAGCAAAGTATATTCTTGAACTAGCAAATGGTCCCGTTGATGCGGGCGCAGAAGCTTTACTAGAAACACGACGGATTGTGGTGGTGCCCGATATCTTAGCAAATGCTGGGGGCGTCATCGTGAGCTATTTAGAGTGGGTACAGAACTTAGCAAGAGAGCATTGGGATATTGAACGTGTAAATTCCGAACTAAACAGTTATTTAGTGACCGCAACGAAGGATATTTTCACGCGTGCCAATCAAGATAATTCAAATCTTAAAGAAGCTGCGTTTGCAGTCGCCACAGAGCGAATCGTAGAAGCATCGCGGGCATAGGCTGTAACTTAACTTGCATCCCGAACAATTTGGGTATACGATTAAGAACAGATAAGAGGAGAAGTTGTTTATGAATAAATTAGTTAAAGATTTCATGAACTTTGTACGAGAACAGGGTGTTGTGGGAGTCGCTGTGGGTATCGCAGTCGGTCTTCAAGCTGCCTCACTCGTATCGACACTTGTAGATCAATTTATCAATCCGCTTGTAGGCATCCTTTTACAAGGAACAGATCTTACGGGTATTAAAAGTAATGTAGAAGTTGGAGACTCATCTGTGGTTTTTGGCTGGGGGATGATTTTGCAAGCACTCATCACATTCCTCGCGACTGCTTTCGTTGTGTACTTCATCGTAGAAAAAACTGGTTTAACAAAAGCAGACAAGAAAAAATAAGTTTGTTACAGAGAGCAAAAACGCCCGGAAAAATCACCGGGCGTTTTTGTATACTTGAAGTATGAAGCAAATTAACCCGAACCTCTCTGAGGACCAAAAAGATGTTTTATTCAATAAAGCGACTGAAGCACCATTTTCAGGTGCGCTCTTACACAATGAAGAAGACGGAGATTATACTTGCGCCAATTGTGGAACGATACTTTTTGGTGCCGAAACAAAATTTGATTCAGGGTCAGGGTGGCCAAGTTTTTACGACGTGAAAAACACAAAATCTGTGAAATTGGTGGAAGATATATCTCACGGTATGCAACGTATTGAGATTTCATGTGCGAATTGCGGCGGGCATCTCGGTCATGTATTTAACGATGCATACGATCAGCCGACGGGCATGCGCTTTTGTATCAATTCGCTTTCTCTCGATTTTAAGAAGCATAAATAATTAGGGTTATGTGTGCCATACTATAAGTGAGAGATAAGCAGGAGACCCACGCTTATGTACTACACACTAACACCAGACAAGCTGTCATTTATCTTAGAAGGTCCTGAGCAAATAGCTGCGTTACGCGCAAAAGTATCAGTTGAAAGAAGTGATATCATCTCGATAAAATTTCATGAAGTTTTTTCAGATTGGTCAAGAATGATGGTGCGCATGCCTGGAAGTTACTTGCCACGTTGGATCATGGCAGGGAGCTATTGGTCTGATGAAGGCTGGGACTTTGTCTACGCTCATAAGCCCCGAGGTCTCCGAGCACCGATGCTACATAACGTGCTGGTTATTACGACAAAAAAAGATAAGTTCCGAAGATTAATAATTGAAACCAAACGAGATAACGCTCGTGAAATTGAGCATTGGCTTAGCATGAAAACGTCAAAAGGCGAGTAATCAACTTTTTGTTCTCAAGAGGTGTAGTACGTTATACTGTTGCTCAAGATGAAACAACCATTCGTACCGACCAAATTTCTTTGGATTGATTTAGAGATGACGGGACTCGTACCTGAAAAGGATGTAATACTTGAAGTCGCAGCTGAGGTGACCGATGCTTCATTTGAGACGCTTGAAAGTTATGAATCACGTATTGGCTATTCTCGTGAGCTGGTGCTTGAGCGTATGAATGAAAATACATGGTGGCGTGATTTTCCAGATAACCGTGATGATTTTTTAGCCAACTTGAATGGTTCGAAACCTCTCGAGGCGGTCGAAAAAGAACTCATAGCACTAATCGACCATCATTTTGGATCAGAGCCGGCGGTGCTTGCAGGGAACTCAATACATAGCGACCGTGCATTTATTAAGCGTTGGATGCCAGAGCTCGAGCTACGGCTACATTACCGGATGCTTGATGTTACAAGCTGGAAAATGGTCATGCAGACACGATACGGTGTCGAGTTTGAAAAACCTGAGGTACATCGCGCGTTTGAGGACATTCAGGCAAGTATTGCTGAACTTCAGTTCTATCTTGAATGGTTTCATACCTCAACAAAGGGGAACAAAGATGTCTGAATCTGTTATCGTTCGGGTGACTGAGCCACATGAAAAAGCTTTGATTAAAAATAGGATTTTTGCACTTGGTGAGCGGTTAAGTCATGAAGGAGATTCTTTCGATATGAACTCAACCATACCAAACACAGCGATAAATGGGTGGTGGCAAGGAACAATACTAGCTCACGGTGCTGATTCTGGCGAGGTGTATTATGGGCGTCCAGGTCTTTGGGATAGATACGGCAATTCGTATAAAAATGGGGTGCTATTATCGGTGATTGAAAGCGTTTCAACAGCTTCTGTAGTCTTTAGATCAACTCCTGCACATATGCCACCACTATGTGTCGGGAAAGTGTGGGAGCCAGTTGGAGAAGTGATTGAAAAAGTGGTAGTACAGAATTCTTTGCAAATTCATCATCCTTCTGCAGACTTACCCGCAGAGTTAGCTGAGCTACCAAGAGATACCTCTTTCCGAAATGTCGATAGTATTCTACGCGGTACGCACGGCATGGACGCAATGCAACTCGCCACTGCTGCCATGCAATTTACCATATCGTGGGGAAAGGTCGTGCGAAGTTAATATGAACCGTAAAGAAGTTGAAGAGCTTATTTTAAGCATGCCGAATGCAAAATTAGATTATCCATTTGGTGAAGACGTAGCGGTATATAAAGTGCCGGTAGGCGACGAAGAGAAAATGTTCGCGCTTATGCCAGAGAAAAAAGAGCCCGTTTCATTAAGTCTTAAATGCGATCCTCAGCTTGCGGTACTGTTGCGGGATAAGTACGAATCTGTAATGGAAGGCTATCATTTAAATAAAAAGCACTGGAATACAATTTTGCTCACAGGACAATTGTCGGAAGATGAAGTAAAAGATCTCATCGTGCATTCTTATAACCTCGTCATTGGCAACAAAGACCACATACCTTCAATTAACAGATAGCAGTAGTTTATTCGTTCGAACTTGCATCACCGGCAAATGTTTCGAGGTTTGCCATTGCTTGAGCAAGGAGATCTGTCTCCGCTTTGCTCGTTGAGTTTGATTTGGCATCTTTCAGTGCAGTGTAGTACTCGCCCAAAAGTGTATTGATGATTTTTTCGAAAGCTTCATCGTGATTGCCGGCTTGCGTCGCAGATTCAAGTGAACTGTCGGTCTCACTATCTTTTTTAGACGCAATTTGTTCCTTTGATGGTTGTGCATTACGTTTTGCAAGCAGATCATCAAGACTTTTTGCATCTGACTGAATTGCAATTTTGAGTGTTGATATCTTGTTTTTTAGCGTACCGTCACTTGTTTCTTTATTGCCGAGGTCGATGACACGATTAATTTCTGTTTGGTATGCACTCGCTTTTACCAAATCTGAATTATCTGCTTTACCAAGTGATGTGATGAAGCTGAATCCTAGAATAACAACAACAAGAACAACGGTTACGAATATGATACTTACAATTATTTTATTTTTACCGCCACCTATTTGGGGGGTGAACCGTTTTTGTTGACTTTGGTCAAATATAAAGCCGTATTGATTTTGTCCATCGGGTTGCATATCACTTATTGTATCAATGTTGCTCGAAAAAAGCAGGGTAGAGATGCTTATGCTAGCAGGTGACCCTGTGCAACGGTATACTACAGCTATGACTGACGCAGTAAGTGAGATTAAGGCACGATTGAATATTGAAGATGTTGTCAGTGAATATGTACAGCTGAAACGTTCAGGGAGGAACTTTAAGGGATTGAGCCCGTTCACCCATGAAAGGACTCCAAGTTTTGTTGTCAGCCCAGACAAGCAGATTTGGCATGATTTTAGTTCAGGGAAGGGTGGCGACGTTATAAGTTTTATTGAAGCAGTAGAGGGCTTGGATTTTAAGGGTGCGCTAGAACTTCTGGCCCGAAAAGCTGGGATAGAACTCGAAGCATACCAGCCGGCACAAGGCGCGCAAAGTTCAGAAAAAAAACAGAAAGAACGGTTATTTGAGGCGATTGAACAAGCGGTGAAGTTTTATCAGGTACAACTTATGAAGCATATACCCGCTTTAAAATATTTGCGTGAGAAGCGAGGCTATGAAAAGCAAACATTGATAGATTTTCGCTTTGGGTATTCACCAGACGGTGGCAAGGTGCTGTTGCAGTATCTTACAGCCAAAGGATATACAACGGAAGAGTTAAAAAAAGCAGGACTGATTAGTGCCAGAGGGCGCGAATGGACGGATATGTTTCGAGGTCGCATCATGATTCCGCTTCGCGATCCACAAGGTAGGGCAGTAGGTTTTACTGCACGACAGCTTGTCGATGATAAAAACGGACCAAAGTATATAAATACACCAAGCACCGTGCTCTATGACAAAAGCAGGCAAGTATTTGGTCTTTCACAGGCGAAGGAAGCGATACGCAAAGAAGGATTTGTGGTCGTAGTAGAGGGCAATCTCGATGTCGTCGCAAGCCATCAGGCTGGTGTACGTCAAGTGGTAGCATCGGCTGGAACTGCGTTGACCACATATCATCTAAAGAGCTTGCAGCGTTTTACTGGTGACATTAGGCTCTGTTTTGATGATGACCGTGCTGGGCAGGAAGCGGCTGAGCGTGCAATTCCATTAGCACAAAGTCTTGGGGTTGATCTGAGTATCGTCAGCATCCCACTTGGTAAAGACCCGGACGAGCTCATAAAAGAAGACCCTAAGCGGTGGTTGGAAACGATTAATTCGCGACAATACATGGTTGACTGGCTCATCGAGCGTATCGAAGGCACTGTAGATTTGAAGAGTGCTTTGGGAAAGAGGCAGTTTACGAACCGTGTACTCGCCATTGTCCGTCAATTACGCGAACCGGTTGAACAAGAACATTACGCGCGGTTATTAGCGGAAAAAACGAATACAAGTTTTGAAACCATTCAGACAAAGCTTCATGAACAGCCAACACAACAAGTTCGACTAAAAAGAATTAAGTATGAATCGAGCGATGCACCAGAAGAGCGTGAACTTCGTGTCTTAGAGCAACATTTGCTTGCAATGGGGTTAGAGAATGAAACGATTGCAAAAATGCTTGGTGGGTTGCCACTAGATGTATTTAGTGATACAGCAAAAGAGGTCGCCTCCTCTATGCAACAACATCCAGGTTTGTCGCCAAAAGAATCAGAATATGCTACAATAGTCTCACTTCTATTTGAGGAGCAATACCAGCAAACGGCAGAAGAAGAGCTCGTCTATCAAGCACGTAGACTCTTGACCAGACTGGTAAGCACATACGCAAAACGAAAAAAACAATCACTCGTTTCGGAGCTTTCAGAAGCAAATGAAACGACACAAACAACACTTCTCAAAGCGGTCAAGCAGCTCGATGATTTGGTCGCGAAATACTCATCTCAATAATATTTATTTTTAAGAAAGGAGACTAAGCTCCGCTCACTTTTCAAGGAAAGGAGCAGCTGGAACAGCCGATTCATTCGACTGTCCTGAGCGTCGAGGATATCCGTCAACTGGCGGATTTGCTCGAGAAGCTTACCGTTTTATTCTATGCCGAAAAAAGAAACCCCCGCTTCAGACCCTAAAAGCCATCCTTTGCAAGAAGTCGCAAAGACACTTTTAGACCGCGCTGTTGCAGATAGCAAAATTGACCAAAAAGACATTATAAAAGAAATTCCTGAGAAGCCAGAAAATCTGGAAATTCTCGATAAACTATACAACGACCTTTCCGAGGCAGGGGTTGAGGTGAGTGGTGTGGCCGAGCCCAATCCAGAGCTCTTTTCTGATGAATGGGCAGAAGAAGAAGGCGATGAAGAAGAGTTTATTCAGGATACGAGCTATCTCGATGACGTCGCTGATGATTCAGTTCGTCTCTATTTGCGGGAAATTGGTAAAATCCCACTTTTGAACGCCGAAGAAGAACTTGAACTTGCACAGAAAGTGGTGTCAGGGGACAAGCGCGCCAAAGATAAAATGGCAGAAGCCAACATGCGTCTCGTTGTTTCTATTGCTAAACGTTACGTTGGTCGAGGGCTGGACCTTTTGGACTTAATCCAAGAAGGTAACACCGGTTTGCTCCGTGCGGTTGAAAAATTCGATCCAGACAAAGGATTCAAATTCAGTACCTATGCAACATGGTGGATTCGCCAGGCAATTACCCGTGCCATTGCTGACCAAGCTCGAACGATTCGTATTCCGGTGCATATGGTCGAAACGATCAACAAACTGCTTCGTACCCAACGCCGTCTTACGCAAGACTTGAACCGCGAGCCGACCAACGAAGAGATTGCCGAAGCGATGGAACTTGATGTAGAAAAAGTTGAGCACATCATGAAGATTAAGCAGGATATTTCAAGTCTTGATGCCAGTGTGCGTGATGACGAAGAAGACTCAGTGCTTCAGGACTTTATTGAAGATGAAGATACCGTGACTCCGGAAGAATCAGCAACCGGCCAGCTCTTGAAAGAGCAGGTGAAAGACTTACTCGGGTCTCTGAGCGAGCGAGAACAAAAGATTTTGAGACTCCGTTTCGGGCTTGAAGACGGCAAACAGCACACGCTCGAAGAAGTTGGACAAGAGTTCAGCGTGACGCGAGAGCGTATCCGTCAGATTGAAGCAAAAGCACTTGCGAAGCTCAAGAAGCATAAGGACGCACGCAAGTTTATGGAGTATTTAAAATAGTATGAGCGGGGGATACCCCCTCTCATCGCGCAGGAAAACGAAATAAATTCGTTTTGCTGGCTGCTCACCCCACAGCTACAAGCCTGCTGAAGAATAAAGAAATGGTGGGGGAGGAATGAATTATGAAGCAGATAGTTGAACTTGACCCGGAACTCGTTGCTTTCCGAACAGTAGCATCTCTATACACGGAAGAAGTGTTTGAGCATGGTATTTTTAGGTCTTCCCTTGGCTTTCATTCAGGAGATAACCTACGATATTTACAAGCTATTTGCGAACAGGATGATCTTCTTGGCGATTACACGAAGCCAAGCGATTCGTTTAAACTTGCTGTCGGGAAGCTCGCTTGTATAAAAAAACTGCCTAGTTTGATTTGCAATGCAGGGCATAAGGAAATTGAGATGCTAGTTACCGAAGTGTTCGGCCGTACGCAAGTGCCATACGAAGAAGAGCTCATAAAAGTTTTTAGTGATACTCCAAATCATATTGAAGGGTATCTAATTGAACAAGCAAAAAAACAACCAGCGCGATTAATGGAAGTACCCGAATTGTTCATCAGTGTTTTGCCGGAAGCAGATGAGTATTTTAGATTGTTCACGTGGGCAGCAAGGTCTTTATTTTTATCAAGTAAAGGAAGAGAGTATTTAGTAGGATCAAATAGTAATAATGGCGCGGGCGAAATAATTTTGAGTCCTTTTTTTGAAGCATCTACATTTAACTCAGTAGCTGATTGGGGTGATGAGACTCAGCTTATTAGTAGATTCATGGAAAATCATGGAGCATTTGATACAGCTAGCTATTCACAGATAAGGGTGGACTTGACGCATATCGATAATCTCTCGCCAGAAACGAAAGTACTGACCAACGATAATACCGACCAAGTTGAAAGACAGTTTGCTGATCTATTGGTCCACCTAGTTAAAATTAGGCATGCTGAGCCTGTATAGCGCTATACTTAAACATATGAAATTGATTGGATTATCGGGGACGAATGGGTCGGGGAAGGATACGGTCGGG
>DAOLHH010000030.1:0-12283 GCA_035329185.1 Candidatus Saccharimonadota bacterium
AGTAACGCAAGCTGTACCACAAATAGTATCGCAGCAGTCATGTCTATTATGGAGCTTGAGTTTGGTATCGAAAAGGCGATGCTTACAACGGTACATAGCTATACTGCAACGCAAGTGCTTCAGGATGGACCTAGTAAGGATTTGCGTGAAGCACGTGCGGCAGCACAGAATCTTGTACCTACAACGACAGGGGCTGCAAAAGCGGTAGCACTCACTGTTACGAGCCTCAAAGGTAAATTTGATGGTTTAAGCGTTCGCGTCCCTACCAGTGTAGTCAGCCTTTCAGACGTAACTATGCTACTTAAGAGAAATACAACAATAGATGAAATAAACGATGTTTTTAAAAAACACGTCAAAGAGCCATATTTCCAAGGAATACTTGCGGTATCCGAAGAACCGCTTGTGAGTAGTGACTACATAGGGAATAGCCATTCGGGAATTGTCGACCTGCTGTTGACGAATGTGGTTGACGGAAACTTAGTTAAGGTTGTCGTTTGGTATGACAATGAATGGGGCTACAGTAATCGATTAGTCGAGATGGTTGCTGATGTCGGAAAGTTACTCACCCAGAAATAAGAAGTAGGAGATGCAATGATTTTCTACATTGGTGCTGATCACAACGGATATGATTTAAAAAAGAAAGTCAGTGACTATTTATTGTCTCGCGGTTATAAGGTGCAAGATGAAGGGGATGCACAGCATGATCCAGATGATGATTTTACTGTTTTTGCGGGTCGCGTTGTGCACGCAATGCGACAAGAGGGAAATTCAGCTCGCGGTATTTTAATTTGTGGCAGTGGACAGGGGATGGTTATTGCTGCTAACCGTTTCAAAGGTATTCGGGCTGGTCTCGGGTGGAGTGTTTCAGCGGCAAGGAGTATAAGAAATGATGAAGACAGTAATGTGATTGCATTGCCGGCAGAATTATTGCAAAAGAACGACGATTGGAAAAACATATTGGATGCGTGGATTACAACACCATTCGCTGGCGCCACAAGATATAAAAGAAGAAATCGACAACTCGATGAATTAGTATAAGCAAAATCACCCTCTCAATGCTATCATCGACACATGGCAGTTATAACACCTACTATCACTACACAAGAACCACACGAATTTAGAGAGCAAGTTGAACTGATAGCTTCATATGCTGAGGGCGTTCATCTTGATTTTGCTGATGGCATATTTGCACCCAACAAACTTTTACCACTTGAGCAAGCGTGGCGAAGTGACGATTTGATAACGCATGTGCACGTTATGTATGAGAAGCCACTTGATCATATTGATGACATCATTCATCTCGAAGCAGATTTAGTGATTCTACATACTGAATCAATTGATGTAGGTGAATGCCTAGAGGTACTTCAAGAGCACGGAACACGAACGGGGATTGCACTACTGCCCGAAACGAGCGTTTCTGAACTTCAAGAAATGGATATTGACGGGTTATTTGACCATGTGCTCATATTTGGAGGTAACTTGGGTTTTCAAGGTGGCGAGGCCGACCTGAGTAATCTAAAGAAAGTACAAAAACTTCGCGAAATATACCCTGATATTGAAATAGGTTGGGACGGAGGAGTAAACGATAAAAATATCGTTACTATCGCAGAAGCTGGTGTTGATGTAATAAATGTAGGTAGTTTTTTACACCGGGCTGATGAGCCAAAAAAGGCTTATGAAAAGCTAAAATCTCTGTTATCATAAGCGTAATGGGAAAAAATTACACGGCTAAAAAGTTGTCGATTGAACAATTGGAGTTGATAGCAAATGATATCCGACAAGATATCATTACATCGCTTCAAGCAGCTGGAAGTGGTCATAGTGCTGGGCCATTAGGACTTGCTGACATTTTTACGGCTTTATATTTCGATATCATGAAGCATGATCCTCAAAATCCTGATTGGGATGAGCGTGATATGTTACTTCTAAGTAATGGCCATTGTGTCCCCGTGCAATATGCATCGATGGCAAGAGCTGGGTATTTTTCACGAAAAGAATTATTGACACTACGGAAGTTTAAAAGCCGATTGCAAGGCCATCCAGAGCGAGAGCTGTTGCCAGGGCTTGAAAACACTAGTGGACCTCTAGGTTGTGGGTTGAGCCAAGCCGCTGGAATTGCACTCGCGATGCAAATGGATAAAATAAGTCACCGGTGGGTTTATGTAGTGACAGGAGATGGTGAACTTAATGAAGGAAATATTTGGGAAGCGGCGATGTTTACATCCAAGTATAAACTTCACAATGTTATCGCAATCGTTGATAGGAACAATATTCAGATAGATGGAACTACTGAGCATGTCATGCCGCTCGAAGATTTACGGGGAAAATGGACTAGTTTTGGCTGGCATGTCATAGAAATTGATGGCAATGACATCGAAGCGGTCATTGATGCATGTGCAATGGCTCGTGCAATAGTTGAAAAACCGATTGTCATCATTGCGCATACGATTCCAGGTAAAGATGTTCACTATATGGAGTACGATTATCATTGGCATGGCATACCGGTAGGACTTCAAGATGTCGCTGGAGCACCACCAAAGAATGAACAAGCACATGAAGCCCTGAAGGAACTTCGTACACTTAGAGGCACGATTAAAAATGAGGCACACCATGGCTGATTTACATTTAACTGATATGAACTCGTGGACTACTGAACCAACACGCAAAGGTTTCGGCCGAGGGCTTGTAAGGGCTGGCGAATTGAATCCGCAAGTTGTTGCGCTCTGTGCTGATTTAACGGGTTCGACCCAAATAGAGCCTTTTGCAAAGTCATTTCCCGATAGGTTCATAGAAGTAGGTATTGCTGAGCAAAATATGGTAACTGTTGCGAGTGGCCTCGCAAAAATGGGTAAAATTCCATTTACTGCAAGTTACGCAGCGTTTAGCCCGGGTAGAAATTGGGAACAGATACGAACAACAATTTGCCTAAATAATCAAAACGTCAAAATAGTGGGAGCTCATGCAGGACTCTATACCGGTCCTGACGGTGCAACCCACCAGATGCTCGAAGATATTGCGTTAATGCGTGTGCTACCCAATATGGTAGTGATAGCACCAGGAGATGCGGTCGAAGCAGAAAAAGCTACTTTAGCAATTGCTTCAGATCCTCGCCCAGCATATATTCGACTTGCGCGCGACGAAACAGCGATTTTAACTACTGATAAGACGCCATTTGAAATTGGAAAAGCGTATGTATATTCACCAGGACGAGATATGACCATTGTTTCAACGGGTGTCATGACAGGCTTTGCACTTGAAGCGGCAGAAAAATTATTCCACCAAGGAATTGACGCCGAAGTAATACACTGTCCTACGATAAAGCCACTAGATGCTGCAACAATTCTGGGAAGTGTAAAGAAAACTGGTCGAGTATTATCAATAGAAGAAGCGCAAATTAATGGGGGGCTTGGTGGTGCGGTTGCTGAATTACTCGCAGAACAAAACCCAGCTCATATGATTCGTATGGGAGTCAAGGATAAGTTTGGTCAAAGCGGTACCCCACATGAACTCCTCGATCATTACGGGTTAAGTGTTAAGCATATTATCTTGCAAGCACATGCATTGATGGAAAAATAGGTTGTTGCACACAATAGCATAAGCAGTTACAATACGTAGTAACTAAACGGTGGGATATATAAGTCGTGTCTTTAACGATTGATGAAATTAGGGCAAATTGTATGCGAGCGCGTGAACTTATGGCTCGAGCACATCGAGAAAAGTTTGCAGTTGGGGCTTTTAATCTAGACAATCAAGAAACGCTCATCGCAGTAGCCAGAGCAGCGCAAAAAACGAAATCTCCTGTACTCGTGGAAGTGAGCCAGGGAGAAGTAGAAGCACTTGGACACGCAAATGTGCGTGACATGGTAGACAATTATAAGCGTCAATATGGGATTGAGATGTATATTAATCTTGATCACAGTCCAAGTGTAGAGGCGGCAATCCAAGGTATAAACGCGGGGTTCGAATTTATACATATAGACGTTTCTCAGGCAAACCATGCAGCAACAGATGAGCAAATTGTTGAAGCAACTCGTGCGGTAGTACAACACGCTCGATTTACAGGAGCGCTTGTTGAGAGTGAACCGCATTATTTTGGTGGCAGTAGCAATGTACACACTGAAAAAATTGATTATAAGGAGATTAGAAAAACGTTTAGCTCTCCTCAAGGTGCCTCTACGTTTGTGCAAGCAACGGGTATTGATACATTTGCTGCGGCAATCGGTAATTTGCATGGTAGTTATCCGACACCGAAAGTGCTTGATATCGATCTGCTAAAACAGATTAGAGTTGCTATTAACTGTAATATTTCGCTTCATGGTGGAAGTGGGACCCCTGGTCATTATTTTCAAGAAGCAGTTAAGGTCGGGGTACAAAAAATTAATATTAACAGTGATATGCGAAAAGCGTATCGTGACACATTAGAACGTGTGCTTGCTGAAAATAAAACAGAATATGCAGTCGTTAAGCTGATGGGTCAGGTAATAAATGCCGTGCAAGCTGTCGTTGAATCAAAAATAGCGCTTTTTAATAGTGCAGGAAAGGCAAAACCATAAAATGAGCTCTACTAAAAAACTCGACGTCTTGAGTGTAGGTGATGTTGTTACCGATGCTTTTATAGATTTAATTGATAAGTATGAGTATGTAGAAGAAACTGAAAAAGGCTTAATATTGAATATTCCGCTTGGGTCAAAAATACCGTACGACCATGCTGTAGTTATTGCTGGCGTGGGCAACGCCCCTAATGCTGCAGTCGCATTTTCGAGGCTTGGCTTAAATAGCGGACTGGTTGCAAATGTTGGTGCCGATGATTGGGGTCGTGAAATTGTACGCGCCCTTAAAAATAATAAAGTAGATACAAGATTCGTACATGAGAATCCTGGCAAAGTGAGTAACTACCACTACGTGCTGTGGTACAAAGAAGAGCGAACTATTTTAATAAAGCACGAAGCTTATGATTATGAATGGCCAAAATTTCGCCCAGCCGATATACCGAGGTGGATATATTTTAGTTCAATTTCTGAAAATGCAATGGAATATCATGATGAAATTGCTGACTGGCTCGATGAACATCCAGACGTCAAACTAGCATTTCAGCCGGGAACGTTTCAGATGGAAGCGGGTGTTGAACGGCTCAAGCGTCTATATCAGCGGGCAGAAGTCGTAGCTTTAAATCGCGAAGAAGCTTCTCAAGTATTTAAAGCAAATCACGCTGATGTGCATGATCAACTAAATAAAATGCATGAAGCTGGCATTAAAATTGCGCTCGTAACTGACGGGCCTAAAGGTGCATATGCATCTGACGGAAATAAAAGGTGGAGTATGCCACTTTATCCGGATCCTGCACCTCCTTTTGAGCGAACTGGTGCAGGTGATGCGTTTGCATCGACCTTTACTGCGGCACTTATGCATGGAGCTGATGTACCAGCCGCTTTACTTTGGGCTCCAATAAATTCTATGAACGTCGTTCAGCATGTCGGAGCTCAAGAAGGTCTGTTAACTCAGGACCAAATAGACTACTATTTACGACAAGCACCTGACTATTATCATCCGTCCGAAATGTAGCTAGTGGAGGAGAGACAACGATGTTAAGCAGGAGAGTAGGATATGTCGCGAATCGTTCGTGAATTACTCCACATACATGAGCGAGATTTCACTCGGTACATTCATAGGCTTGAACAAGCAACGATGCAAGCAGGAATTGATATACGGCTTGGATTAGAAATAGCACAACACTACCGAGAAAAAATCCACCTATTAGGGATTAACGAACAAACCGCTACAGATGAAGAAGTTTTTTTTGTGCTCCGTGAAAAATTAGTTGATAACGACCGGTCTTTTCGTGATGCCTACAAATTAAAGTACAGTTCGCCACAATTGAGAGCTCGTAAGCTAGCTATTTTAGCAACTAAAGTCTCAAAAAAGGATAAGGTGTTAAGTATTTCTGCTGCTGGCTCTAAACGTATTCTGCTTGCAGTGCCCCCAAGGCGGACAATGAAATTATTAAAAAGTAAATCCCTGGTTTCATTATTGAAGCGTGATGATCCGCGGATTCTATATGCAATTGCTCGTCAAGTCGAAGATGCGACGTGGCAAACTCAAGTATGTGCGAAAATAAAACGTCTACAAGCTAAAGATTTTGGATGGCATCCACCAGAAGCGCTTGCAGTATCGCTTCAATGGTATGAACGTATCAAAGAGTCGGTAGACAATCATGGGTTACAGATACCGTGTCCTGAAATGGGAATAACGGTAGTCTTGCCAGTGTTGCATCAAACAATGGACGGTATTTATATATATGCTTTTGGAACTGTTATTAATATGTTACAAAAATTTGTTTCTGAAAGTATTGCGTATGTACAGTCCGGACTAAATACGGGTTTTCAATCTGCAATAGTAGCTATTGCTGGTAGTACGCATTCAATTGAGCTCACAGTGCACGGCATAGTCCCAAGTTGGCAAGTGGTGTATGAGCTGATTGTAAAGGGACATATGCGTCAACATGCGGAAGATTTTGAATTGGTGCTGGGTGAAATGACGTGGCAATCGGTTGAGATGAAAATAGCATCTCTTCTCCCAGAATTTGATTTTTGGTACGATACCCACTTTATAGGTAAACCTACCCCTTCTGGTACCTTATCGCTTCATTTTTTAGATGTTGCACGGAATCTTATACTTGATGTGCCGTTCGGATCGCAGACAGCACATCATCTTGAAGGATCGCTATGGAATGAGCTCCACTTTCGTTATCTGCAACATGAATCATTAATAGCGCATCTTGCAAGTCAGTTGGCTCCTCGTGGCGGGTCTGTGCTATGATAACCATAATCAGTATGGAGCAAAATTAAAAAATGAATTATTCAATCTGCGTATCTGGTGCTGCAGCAGGTCAATCAGTTGATATTTCATGTGGACTCGCTTACGAGCTTGGTGTGGCGGTAGCAAAAAGCGGACACATACTAACCACCGGTGCAACGGTTGGATTGCCACTGTATGCGGCAAAAGGCGCAGTAGATGCGGGAGGGAAGAGTATTGGGTTTAGCCCAGCATCGAGTCTCAGAGAGCATGTGAGTAAATATCGATTACCAATTGGCTTTTTTGATTACATTAATTTCACCGGTATGCACTATATAGGTCGAGACATACATCTCGTTCAAAGCAGTGATGCAGTTATCACTATTGGAGGTCGCATGGGAAGCCTTCACGAATTCACTACAGCTCTGGAGGCGCATATGCCTTGTGGCGTCCTTCTTGGGAGTGGTGGTTTAGCTGATACGATTCCCGAATTACTTGAGAGACTTGAACCACCTTCAGGAAGTAAAGTTTTTTTTGACACTGACCCCCGGGCGTTAGTACAAAAAATTATAAAAGCACTTGATGAACTCAATCAAGATATACACGCATCTGCCGTAAAAGAAGAATGGATGGTTAAAGCGAGTATTTGCGAACCGCTGGCCGGTAAATTCGGTTTCGGTAAGGGGCAACGTCACTCGAATCGAATGGGATGAGCTACAATAGGAGCAAATGCAATTCAAAATACAATCCGCATATGAACCGACGGGCGACCAACCTACAGCGATAGAACAACTCGTTGAAGGTGTAAATAACGGCTTAAAAGAGCAGGTGCTACTTGGAGTAACCGGATCAGGTAAGACCTTTACGATGGCGAATGTCATAGAGAGAACCCAGCGACCAACGTTGGTTATTTGCCATAATAAAACGCTTGCTGCACAGCTCTATGAAGAGTTTAAGAATTTTTTCCCAGATAACGCGGTTCACTATTTTGTAAGTTATTTTGATTACTATCAACCTGAAGCATATGTGCCTCGAAGCGATACCTATATCGAAAAGGATAGTGATATCAATGAAGAGATAGATCGAATGAGGCACGCAGCAACGGATGCATTATTAACGCGTCGTGATGTCATAATCGTAGCCAGTGTTTCATGCATTTACGGTATTGGGAGTCCAAGCGATTACGCGAGTCTCTCTATAAAACTTGAAATCGGTGAGCGACGTGTAAGAGATAAATTTATACGCCAGCTCACCGATATCCAGTATCAGCGGAACGATATTGATTTTTCGCGCGGTACATTCCGCGTAAGAGGTGAAGTCATCGATGTATTTCCGGCCGGAGAAGAAGTTGCCTATCGTATTGAGTTCTTTGGGGACGAAATTGAAACAATTACAAAAATGGATGTGCTCACCGGAGAAGTTTTAGGTAAGCCTTCGACATGTACCATTTTCCCAAGTAGCCACTATGTAACACCTCAAGACAAGGTTAAGGTAGCGCTTTCTAAGATTGAGCGAGAACTTGAAGAGAGAGTTGCTTATTTTGAGAAAGAAGGAAAGCTTCTTGAAGCACAAAGACTCAAACAGCGAACCAATTTTGATATCGAGATGTTGCAGGAGACAGGATTTGTCAAAGGAATCGAGAACTATAGTAGATATTTGACCGATAGAGAAGCTGGTGAGCAACCTGCCACACTCCTCGACTATTACCCGGACGATTTTCTGATGCTTATTGACGAATCGCATATGACGATGCCACAGATACGAGGAATGTACAATGGCGATAGGGCACGGAAAGAAGTACTCGTTGATTACGGCTTTCGTTTACCTAGTGCACTTGATAACCGACCGCTAACATTTACAGAATTTGAACGACATATAAACCAAACGATTTATGTAAGTGCAACGCCATCAGCGTATGAGCTCTCAAGAAGTCCGAAGCCTGCACAGCAAGTCATTCGGCCCACGGGATTACTCGACCCTCAAATTGAGGTACGCCCTATAGAGCATCAAGTAGACGACCTTATCGCTGAAATTCGCGAAACAGTCGCGAAGCATCAAAGAATTCTTGTTACGACACTCACCAAACGTATGAGCGAGGACCTTACTGAGTATCTCCAAGAACTTGGTATGAAGGTTGCATATCTGCATAGTGAGGTTGACACACTAGATCGTAGTGATATCTTACGAGATCTACGAATGGGAGTGTATGACGTACTCGTCGGTATTAACTTATTGCGAGAAGGGCTAGATTTACCCGAAGTCAGCTTAGTAGCGATACTTGATGCAGATAAAGAAGGATTCTTACGGAGTGAATCGGCGCTCGTACAGACAATAGGACGTGCGGCACGACATGAAGAAGGAAGAGTTATTATGTACGCTGATGTTATGACAAAGAGTTTGACGGCTGCAATTCATGAAACAAACCGACGGCGCGCAGTTCAGCAGTCCTACAATAATGAGCATGGCATTACGCCGCGCAGTGTCGCGAAAGCCATGAGCAAAGGTATTGAGCGCAGTATTCCAAAAGAGGAAAAACCAAAAATTGACCTAAAAAAGATACCAAAAGAAGAGTATGGTCACGTGATAAAAGATTTAGAGCGTCAAATGCACCTTGCCAGCGCTAACTTGGAGTTTGAAAAAGCAGCAGAGCTGAGAGATTTAATTTCAGAAATTCAACAAAAAACAAAATTGTAAGAGTGGGGTGCACTGTGTATTGGAAACAAATGCACGAGTCAGTTATACTTATTACTAATGTCGAAAATAACGCGTGAACATATTTTGAAGCTCGCGTCACTGAGTAAGTTGACGCTCTCTGACGATGAAGTTGCGAGCTACATAAATGAGCTTAATGCTATTCTTGAGTATGTCGATAGACTTGATGCGGTTGATGTGTCGGGTATGGAACCAACATATCAAGTGAGTGGTTTGATGAATCAATTTCGATCTGATGTTGTCGTTGCACAACAGCCGGCAACACCTGATTCGTTAATGCAGTTAGCGCCTCGAACGAAGGATGGCTATATACAAGTCGGAAGGATGATTTAATGTCCGGGTTATGGAAGCCACTGCACGAGTTAGCTACTGATGTTCAGAAGGGCGTCGTGAGTGCCTCTGAACTCGTAGAGAGATCATTGAAGCAGATAGAAGCGCTTAATCCTATGTTTGGGGCTGTGATTGCGACTACAGAAACTCGAGCACGTGAAAGAGCGCGTGCTATTGACGAGAGAGTGCAAAAAGGTGAGTCTATAGGAAGGCTTGCTGGTGTACCGTTCATCGCAAAAGATAATTATCTGGTTTTTGGGGCGGAAACGACCGCAGGGAGCAAAATGCTCAAAGGGTTTCAAGCACCCTACCAGTCGAGTGCTATCGAAAAACTCGAATCTGAAGGAGCAATATGCGTTGCGAAAGCTAATTTAGATGCATTTGCTCACGGTGGATCTACAGAAAATAGTGATTTTTTCGTAACAAAAAACCCTCACGATCGTTCACGCGTAGCTGGCGGAAGTAGCGGTGGTTCTGCTGCAAGTGTAGCACTAGAACTTGTTCCTTTCGCTCTCGGAACAGATACGGGAGGATCAATACGTCAACCAGCCAGTTATTGTGGCGTAGTAGGACTCAAGCCAACATATGGATTAATCAGCCGTAGTGGTGTGGTAGCAATGGCAAGCAGTACTGATGTGCTTGGACCCTTCGCGCGTACAGTAGAGGACGCTGCTCTTGTGCTTGAATGTATGGCCGGAAAGGACGAGCTTGACGGTACAACAATAGAACGAGACGAAGAAGACTACAGCACACTACAAGGTAACCTCAAAGGAATACGGTTTGGGCTCGTTAAAGAATATATGGGTGAAGGGGTTGCTCAAGATGTTAAGGAATCTATCCTTAAAGTAGTCGAGAAGCTTAAACAGGGCGGAGCAGTTATAGAAGAAGTGAGCCTGCCGAGTTTACCACTGGCATTGGCTGTATATTATATTGTTGTTCCAGCAGAATTAAGTAGTAATCTTGCGCGCCACGACGGACAGAGATTTCAGTATTCGGCGAGTGATTTCAATAATCTTGACGAGAGCTATACGGCAAGTAGGACCCGAGGCTTTGGCGCAGAAGCTAAGAGACGAATAATGATAGGTACACATGTCCTCAGTTCAGGTTATTATGATGCTTATTATAAAAAGGCCCAAACGGTTCGTACAAAACTCATCACCGAATTTGAAGACGCATTTAAAATGTGCGATTTCCTCATAGGACCAGTTGCGCCTACTACAGCATTTAAAATAGGTGAAAATGTTGACGACCCTGTTCAAATGTATATTCAAGATATCATGACAGTTGCTGCGAACTTGACTGGGGTACCCGCGATAAGTATACCGAGCTATCCATCTGGAAACCTACCGGTAGGGTTTCAATTGATGGCTCCTCAGCGTGATGACCACAGATTATTAGCGGTCGCTCAAGCAGTTGAAAAGGTTATTCAATGAGTATAGAAAAAATAGTGTTGCTCGCATGCATGAGTTTACTCGTAATTACAGTAAGTATTTTACTTATTCGAAAACTCCCAAAACGAATAAAAACGAGTCATTATGTACGAAAGTGGCGAGATATCCAGAAACTGTGTGCGAACAAGTCGGACTGGTCACATGCAATCGTACACGCCGATATGCTTTTAGATGAAGTGTTGAAGAAAAGAAAAATTGCCGGCAAGACGATGGGCGAACGGATGGTGAATGCACAGAGTAAATTTAGTGCAAATGATGCCATATGGACTGCTCATAAACTCGCTAACACTATCCGACAAGACGGTGTTCAAAAATTATCGGAATCTGCTGTTAAAGATACGCTCGTTGCTTTTAGGCAAGCTATGCGCGACATGGGAGCACTGTAATGAAAGTAGAAGATAAATACATGGTCCGAGGGTACTATCCAACTATAGGAATCGAGTGTCATGTACAGCTTAAAACAAAAACAAAACTATTTTCTAGTGTCAGTAATGAAGCACGAGATGCACTCCCTAACACCCTGATTAATCACATATGTTATGGATTGCCTGGGGCATTGCCTAAGCTTAACGGGGAAGCAGTTCGATTAGCTGCAAAGGCTGCATATGCCTTAGGTACAGAGCCACAGCGTTTTAGTAAGTTTGATCGTAAACACTATTTTTATCCAGATTTACCAAAAGGGTATCAGATTAGCCAGTTTGAGCAGCCAATCATCCTCGACGGTAAGATAACGATATATCTGGAAGATGGAACCGAGAAAACTGTTGCTATAACACGCGCACACCTTGAAGAAGACGCGGGTAAAAGCACGCACCCTACCGGCGCAGATTATTCGCTTGTTGATTTAAACCGAGCCGGCACACCGTTACTCGAAATCGTCTCAGAGCCTGAATTGCATACAAGTGCTGAGGCAAAAGCTTACGCAAAAGAACTCTGGCTACGAATGAAATATGCTGGTGTCAGTGATGTTGATTTGTATCATGGTAATATGCGCTTTG
>DAOLHH010000031.1:0-2520 GCA_035329185.1 Candidatus Saccharimonadota bacterium
GTGAAACAAATGAAGTATTGCCACGTTGCATTTGTTTTATGTTTATGTAAAGCGTCTTCTTCCCATATAACCACTTCAGTTTTGGCGAACACGAGGCGCTTCATAGTTGCCTCAAGACCAGATTCTTCTTTGATTTCTCGTATAACAGCTTCGGCTGGTTGCTCTCCGTCATCGACATGACCTCCGGGAAAATCCCACTGATTGGGACGACGAACGTCACTTGTACTACGTTTCAATAAGAGGATATTCCCGTCACCATCCGTCAATATAGCTTTTGCAATGCAATCATATTGCATGTCATTTTGCGTCCCAGCGCGTGATACACTCTTTAATAATCTGATGAGCGCGTTCTGCGTTACCAAATCCGAGTACCTTTGTAGAACCAGGCTTTTTAAGGTCTTTGTAATGGGTAAAATGATGCTCGATTTGCTTCACCCATTGCGTTCCTAGGTCTTCAAGAGTCTTTATTCGATTTCCGGTATGTCGATCGTCCGCTGGAACACAAATCACCTTATGGTCCATCTCGCCATCATCCTCAAACTCCATGATCCCGATGACGACCGCCTCGAGATAAACATTACTTGGAAGTGGCTCGTCAGTGACGATAAGCGTGTCAAGTGCATCGCCGTCTTCGTCAAGTGTCCCAGGAATGAAACCGTAATTAACCGGTTTTGCAAAAATACGCGGCTCGACTCGATCGACCACCATAAGCTTTCGTTCTCGATCAAACTCAATTTTATGTGAAGATCCCATTGGTATCTCTACCACCGTGTTAATATTATTTCCTTCGGTGTATGGGGTTAATAAAGCATCATAATCCATGATAATTACTCCTGTTATCTTTTATATTATTGTACACTATTTACATGCAGATTATCGGACATAGGGGTGCACGAGGACTTGCACCAGAAAATACGGTGAAAGCAATTCTTAGAGGTCTCGCAAACAACGTAGACATGATTGAGATTGATGTTCGTATGCAAGGTACAAAAGTCGTTTTATCTCATGATTTGACGGTGCCTGACCATGTGTACACCACCCTTCGTGAAGCACTCCTTGCAATCAAAGGTCGTTGTCCGATTAATATTGAAATAAAAGAATTACAAGTTGTTGATTACTTGCCAAACATTATCGACAAATATAAAGGTGAGCTCCTTTTTTCTAGTTTTGAGTTTAAGATTCTACAAGCAGTAAAAAAACGATTCCCCGACATTCCCATAGCCATTCTTGAAAAATGGTCGGGTGTACGTGCAGTAGCAGAAGCCTCTCTACTTGGAACGAACAGAGTTCATATCAATCAGCAGTGGTTATGGTCAGGTTTTGTACGGTCCATGAAGCATCGTGGTTTTAAGCTGTTTGCATACACCGTTAATAGCCGAGATAGAGCTGAAGAGCTCGAGCAATGGGGCGTTGATGGCATTTTTACAGATTACCCTAGCTTGTTTCATAATAAATAAAGGTATGTCATAATTAATTTTAAATAGGGAGTTCTTATCTTCATGAATATGCCGACAAAAATTAGTATTGCGAGTGCGCTTTTTATTATTAGTATTGGAGCGGTAATAATTTTTCGTCCAGATAACAAATCGACGCAAACATTGGGCTCGGTAACTAAGACGCTTCAACCATATACCGAAACGGATGTTGCGAAACACCAATCTAAAACTGATTGCTGGACCATTATAAATGAAAACGTGTACGATCTAACTTCTTATATACCACACCATAAAGGGGGCGATAACATACTGAGTGCTTGTGGTGTTGATGGAACGGCATTTTTTAATGGGCAGCAACCCGGTACAAACGGAGACGCTAAACGTCACACTGGTAGTGCGAATGCTGATTTGGCTAAATTACTCATTGGTACACTTGCTCAGTAAAAATAATTCTCAATGCACTATTCGGTCATCGTCCCTCGAGATATTCTCGAATTGACAACGCTGCACTCGCACCTTCACCTACCGCACTTGCAATTTGCATGGTAGCACCTGAACGTACATCTCCGGCACAGAATAAACCATCAACAGCGGTCATTAATTTTTTATTCGTTTTTATGAATCCAGCTTCATCGTATGCAACATCCATACCCTCAAGGAAATAGGTAACTGGGACAAGACCGATGAATACAAAGACTCCGTCTGTTTGTATCGTTTTCGGCGACCCGTTTTCTGAAGTTTCCACTTCGGTAACGCGATGAATTCCATCTACATCTGCGCCTGAAATCTTATTGATAACCGTGTTGAAATGTACGGTAATTTTCTTATGTGCCTCAATTTCCTTGACGAGCACATCGCTCGCTTTCCACACATCTCCTCTTATTAAGATGTCTATATGGCTCGCAAACTTAGTTAAAAACAGTGCTTCTTGTGCGCTTGAGTTACCGCTTCCAACTACTACCAACTTCTTATCGCGATAAAATGCGCCATCGCAGGTTGCACAATTATGCACCCCTCTTCCATAAAATTCTTCTTCACCGGGAACATTTAATTTTTTCCATTGAGATCCGGTAGCAATAAGGAT
>DAOLHH010000031.1:2620-11718 GCA_035329185.1 Candidatus Saccharimonadota bacterium
GTATAAACTGCTGCAGCGAGGCTCGTCGGTCCTGCGCCAATCATTATGACATCGTATATATGCTGCTTATCTGACATTCCAAAATCCTTTTAACTTTTAAGTGCTTACTTAAACTTATTATACGAAAAAAGCCTGCATTCGCAAGCCTTTATCGTTTACTGTGGTTACTTTTATTAAGCGACTACTGCTGCAAGACGCGGAAGATTAAAGCCGACGACTACTTCTTCGCTTAAATCTTCTTTTTGAACGAGCGTAACGGGGACGGTCAATGCACCACTTTTTGCGTAAACTTCAGCTTGTTTTTCAGGTTGCTCATCAAGATTCACTACGTCGTATTTTACACCCTTACCGTCAAGAAACTTCTTGACCATCGCGCAGTATGCACACGTGTTCGTTGTGAAGATAGTTACTTTTTTTGACATGATGATCCCCCTCTTTCAATGTTTGGATTCGCTTGTTTGTGGTTTTTTCTGCTTATGCTTTATTACTATAGCTGGTGTGTCGTTTTATTACAATCCGCTATATGTTGTGTTTTTGTCTTATTAGTGTAACCCCCTCAGTACGCTCGTCAGTAAATTATTGCGCTTGACGTGTACCCAAAATTTCTACTTCAAAAATTAAATCCGAATTAGCTGGGATACTCCCCTTATCTTGAGCGCCATATCCTTTTTCGGCAGGAATTTCCAGCCTTCGGACGCCTCCGACTTTCATTCCAGGTATTCCTTCTGACCAGCCTGCAATCACACCATCCAATGAAAACTCTATAGGTTTACCGGTTTCGTAATTCCCGTCAAATTTCGTTCCGTCCTTTGCAAGTGTGCCGTAATATAAAGCCGTCACACAATCACCTGCTTTTACGTCCTCACCATCTCCGACCTTTATATCAGTGGTTTTAAGTTCTTCTATGGCACCATCAACTTTGGTTACCTTTGGTAGTGCACGTGGTTCTACGGCCGCTAATTGCTTGCTACCACAGGTGTCCGTTGGGTTTTCTTCTGTTTGAGCTGTTTCAGCGGCAGCCTTCTCCGCTTCTGTCTCAGACACCAACACATCGTCTTTGTTGATCTGCCAGATAACATATGCTGTCGCCCCAACAGTCGACGCTAAAAAAAGTGCTGCGAGCAAAAATGCTGCGACACGTTGGCCGTTATTAGTTGCCATGTCGTTCTCCCTCCACGCGTCTTAATAGTTTGTTTCGCGTCTTAGCAGTTAGTATAGACGCTACCCATTCGACGCGTCCAAAGATTTTCGTTGTGTAATTGTGCACACACTTTAAATAATCAGATAGAACGTTTCAAAATCCTACGGATTCTATAGCGAACCCCTTCTTCAATCAAGTAAAAATATGGGAATACTAAGATCACTAGTATCGTACTCGATAGCAATCCAAAAATGAGTGTATATGCAATACCTTCCCAGAATGGATCATTAAGTGCCAGAGGCAACAGTGCCAAAATGCTCGTTGAACTCGTTGTTAGCAATGGACGAAGTCGAGCTTTTAGCGCATGTGCCATCGCTTCAGCTGCAGACACGTTAAGCTTTGCGCGTTCTTGATTTGCATAATCTATAAGTAATATTGCATTATTTACACTAATTCCAATCAGTGCAAAAACTCCAAGCATCGTAAAGAAGCTAAGTGCATTTTGCGTAAATGCTAAACCGGTGGCGATTCCGAATAATGCAAAAGGGAGCGCATTGAGTATTAAGAAAGATTGCAATACGCTTCGAAATAGCACCGCCATCAATAAAATCATCCCAATAAAGAGCGGTCCCGCTGCTTTGCCCATGGATTCAAACGATTTTTGATTTTCATCTTCTTGACCAAAATCGAATTTAAGCGAATCTTTAGTAAGTCCGTAAGATTCTATTCGCTGAGTATTAAAAGAATTACGTACAGCGTCTTCTGCAAGCGAAACAAGTGTTGATACATCTTTATCTTCAAACCCTGCTGACACTTCAATTACACGGCGCTCCCCATCTCGAATAACAATTGTCTTAGGGGTGAGAGAGGTATCTTTGAGAGATGCTGAAGAGCCATCGACACGCGTAAGTGACGCGCCTATCAGAAATGCCTGGATATCTCTTGCAAGAAGATATGACGCCTCTGGATTATCTGCTACCACGACTTGTACTGTAAACTTGCCTGGAGGCGGACCTACTCCACTTGCTTCAGCGGTTACATTTAGTAATTGGTAACGCTGATTAAGCACATTTTGAACGTGTTGTGCGAGATCTACTGATGTACTACTACGCTCGTCGATGGGATTAAGTCGAGCTGTTATGGTAAACGAGTCTCTCGATGCACCATTCTGAGATAATAACGTCATTCGCTCGAGATTGTCGCCTAATTCTTTTTGTACATCATTCATAACTTGATCTGCAAGTATTTCAGTCTCAGCAATCTTCGTCACCCCTCTTTCACGTTGCGCAATAGATATTCGTATTTCGTCGCCATCCTTTGGATTAGGAAAAATATTAAATTCTACCGTTCGCATCACCAACGCCCCCGCGAGTACAAATATTGCTGCTAGTAAAAGTGCATGCAGTTTAAACGAAAGTGATTTAAATTTCGTGGTTGTTGACCATAGTAACGTTCCAGACAGTACAGAACCAAGACGTTTTTCAAGCCGACCTACAAAACTTTCTTTCAACCGTTTCCTCTCACTTCGTGCATAAGTAAACTTCATGAAAAGCGGTATGAAAATGAATGATACAGCAAGGCTCGAGAGCAAGCTAATGATTATCGTTACCGGGATTGCTCGAATAAACTCCCCTAAAATTCCACTAATAAAGAGCATAGGGGCGAATGCGAGAATCGTTGTGAATGTTCCGGTAGCAGAAGCACGCACTACCTTGCCGAGCGATTCGCTAACAACAGATCGAAATATTTTTTGTTTTTTGAGCCCTGCGTCTATTGCTTCAACCACAATGGTCGTATCATCAACAATCAAAGCCAGACATAACACCAAAGAGAAAAGTGTAATAGTGTTAAGTGAATAGCCAATAAGATGAAGCACGCCTATTGTAGCTGCGATAGTGGTCGTCATTGATAGCGCCGTGACAAGAGAAGCTCGTAAAGAGATGAGTATAAAACTAACCACTAAGACAACTAACAATCCTTCAAATAAATTCTGCTGCAAGCTCGACACTTGCGTTCTAATCCCCTCAGCAAAATCGGCCGCCACACTTGCCTCAACGTCTATTGATGCAACTCGCTCCCCTCCCAAAACTTTTTTCACTTGGTCGTATAACTCAAGTTGGTCAACATTTTCTACGCCTGTAACACCTAGTGCGCTGGACGATACCACTTTTCTGGTAGCTTTATCATAATATCGATCAAATCGTACTTGCTGAGAAGTATTCTGGCCGGTTGTCGGATCGTTTAGCTGCTCTATATTGGGAATTAAGTTAACTGATTTTACGAGAGGTACTTCTTCTTGAATTACTTTCCCGAGCGCAGCAGCAGCCATATCCAATGCTTCTGCAGTCTTACCCTCTTTATGAACACTGATAAGTAGATCGTCACCCTTAACGGTCAACTTACTTGCACTCACTTTTATGTAAGATATTTTCGCTTTGTCTGAAAGAGTGCCTTTGTTCTTTTCTTCAAGTTCATTGAGGGCTGATTGTACGTCGGTACCTTCTGTAAATGTAATTTGTATAGATGCACCCTGATCGGTAGATTGGGCACGAACAGATTTAACGAATGGATTATTTCCAATTGCTTCGAGTAAAGGGATCGTATAGTTTTGATCCGTCTGCTCTGCAGATTCATTAAAGCTAATTACGTTAATAACGCCGAGTGGTACATCAACGCTTGGAAACCCTTCGCGCCGCATAAAGCTGGTGTAGCTTAATATTCCGAAGCCAACAATAACCAGCCAAATACCAACGGTTACAATCGGGCGATCAAAGAAAAAAAGACCAATACGTTGCCATATATTGAGATTGTCTTTCAAATTGCGACGCATTGTCACTCCTTCTCTATAGCGTAGTCTATCATATTAGGAGCGTTAGCTTAACTCGTATAGCTATGAAACGATGCCAAATTTAGCGAGCGCTTCTTGTCTTTCCTCGCTCGATCTCGCCGTTTGCACTGCCAGCAATTTCGCATAGATGCCGTTACGCTTCGCTAGGTATGATGGGCTGCCCTGCTCACTCACTTTTCCGTCCTTTAGCGCGATGATCATGTCAACATTCTGTATTGTACTTAGCCGATGTGCGATGATAATAGTTGTCCGTTCTTTCATGAGACGCTCTAGAGCATCCTGTACAAGCAGCTCGGATTTACTATCTAAACTACTGGTAGCCTCATCCAAAATTAATATAGGCGCATCTTTTAATAAAGCGCGGGCTATTGCAAGTCGCTGTTTTTGTCCACCCGAGAGTTTCAGGCCACGCTCGCCAATTTCAGTATCATACCCATTTTCTAATTTATCAATAAATTCATGCGCGTTTGCCGCCTTAGCTGCTTTAATGATATCTGCCTCAGATGCACGCGGTCTTCCATATGAGATATTTTCGCGTATGCTACCACTAAATAAATTGGGCTCCTGAAATACAACGCCAATATGCTCACGTAAGCTTTGCTGTGTCACTGTAGTGATGTCAGTACCGTCAATACGTATTGTCCCTTGTGTAGGCTCATAAAGTCTCAGTAACAGATTTGTGAGTGTCGTTTTACCTTCTCCACTTTCACCGACAAGTGCTATTTTTTGATTTGGCTTCAGTTCAAAATTAACACCTTTAATAACTTCTTTATGCGCATCATACCCAAACCGCACAGATTCAAAGGTTATACTCGGTTTTTTTACAGTCAGTGGGACCGCGTCTTGTTTATCAGTTATATCAGGCTCGATATTCATTATCTCAAAATAATCACGACTATCAGCAACAGCACGTTGCGTCTGCTCTACTAACCAGCTTATAGTAAAAATTGGGATACGAATATTCATCGCATATAACATGAGCGCAACTGCTTGCCCCGGGCTTAACATACCACGCGAACCTTGATAAAAAATAAATGCATACACTAAGAAAAATATAATGTTCAGAACTAATCTTCTTTTTATGTCTTGAATGTGCCAGTGCTTTGACTGCGGTAAGTTCGTTTTTTGAACGATGCTAAAATGTTTATCAAAATAACGTAATTCTCTCTTTTCCTGAATATAGCTCTTCACCACTTTGACTTGACTAATCGCTTCGGCGAATCTTCCCGTAGCTATATCGGTGTTTTCGTTTTTAATTTTCTGAAATTTTTGCCATTTGCCGCTCGATCTAATCGTGAGTGCAATGAATATTGGATAAAGCGCAAAAAGCATCACAGCTACCTGCCACGAGTACAGCATGACCGCGATAAGGCTAAGAATTGTTGAAAATATAAATTGTAAAAAGTTATTGCTCATCGCCTGAATGAACCCTGTCACTTGAGCGATGGAACGATTCAAACGGTTGATTATTTTACCCGTTAGCTCATTATCAAAATAACTTTGAGGCAACTTTAAAAGATGTTCGTAGTATCGTTCACTTAATATCTTTTGTAGCCGAACTTGTACTTGATCGCCTACGTAGCCATTGAAATTTGATATCAAGGTTTGCGATAAATCTAAAAGGAATATGCCAGCTGCGAGCGTAATAACATACTTTAAATTCGTATCAGTACCCTTACGAAGCTCATCAATTGCCCACCCTGATAGAAGCGGGATTATGATAGTACCGAGCGATAATAACGTCGTACAAAAAGCAATCAACGCATAACTACGTTTAAGCTCTGCACCGGTGCGTAAAATGCGTAGTATTTGCCTCATTGTTATTACAGTATAAATCATTGTTATTTCACGATTTTTGTGATATAATATTTGTATTACTATGGTAGAGCATTACGCCACATACACCCAGGAACAGAACACTGACCCACTTGATGCGGTCGACGAAGCACTTGTCACGGCCAAAAATAATGGTATCGAGCTTAGTAATTGTGGTGCGGTAAGCATTATTGGTGATACGCGCATTGTGAGTGCGCTTTTAAATAGAGCACTCTATCCGCAGGTAGTAAACAAGGATTTTCATGCACCTCTAACCCCAGGATATGATGGCCAACAGATAATTAGAGAAAATGGTAGAACGGTGCAGCATGTTGACGGTGCGCCTCATTACCCCTTGGGTGACGTCGTACGTGTTTTCCCTACAAATTTCGACTCATTTCATGTAGATCGCGGAGGTAGTTTTGGCACAAATTCGTTGCGCACTAGATTATTCAAAGGAGGATATCTTAGCACGCTTCAGACCGCTCAATCGTTAAAAAAGGGCATCTACCATCTCAATGTCGACCCGAGCTTAATCGAGCTTTCTCGCGAAAATGTATTAGGGGCGATGCTCATGCCGCCAGAAATAACTGAGCAAGCAATTGCACTCGCGCGTGCCACAGACAACGAAAAAGAACTTCGGTCAATAGGCGCGTCTTTTAATGCTGCGACGCGTATCAACTTTATTCTTGCGCGTGCTTTTGAAAATGAAGAATCATTATTAAAAAGAAGTTTTTCATTTGAACCAGTGGTCGGCGAAGGGGCGCTCGTAGAATTTTTAAGTCCGAACATGAGGCGATTCCCCATTTTTAGAAACATTCACCTTGCGTCAATGCTAGATGAACACTTTATGAAAATAGCAAACCGAGCTCTGTAATCTAGTGTATGCCTGAATACGAATCTTCACCAGATATTTCCAACCAACTCTTAAAAGCGAGAGCAGGGTCTCTCATAGACGGTCTGGAAACGTACATAGCAAATCAACCTGAAGCTATTGCAATAACGAATCAGCTTAGGCAGTTGATAGAAATGGTAAGCACGGACACGCCAACAGAAGCTGAAGTTGCTAAAAAACGAAGTGGTTTTCTCTGGCTCCTTAGTCGGACCGATATCTCTTTGGTTAGTAATGATGTCGATTCAATAGAGCAACATCATGAAATTGATGACAACGAACTGTACAAAAAAGCTACTGAAGAGGCAGAAAGAGATTTTGAATATCAACCAGAAAATGTCTATTTTCAAGAACGTATTGATGCTGCAAAAGCAGGTCTTGCTTATGCTTACGCTGAAATAGACCCCTCGATAACAGAATCAGATTTTAGAGCTTACAAAATTGCACTGCCTGATGCAAAAGATTTAGATGCTGCGTTCATCGTACTGTCGCGAAAGAATGGACTGCCAGTTGAGTCACCCGAAGAACTATCAATGCTACGTCACAAAGAAATATATGATCACATCGTTGATACGGGCAGATTTGCCACTCATGAGGCAATGAACCAGCTTTATGTGAACCGCCCTGTAGGCTCGCTCGATTTGACTGAAATGACATTGCTTACAGGTGAACAGAAGAGGTTATATGCGATGAGCTATACTGACCCGAACGATATATTAACGTCTCATCATGGACAATTGGCTTTTATTGAAAGAGTAAAATTGGGATGGACTCCAAAACTCGTGTTTCGTCCATCTGTGGTAGTTTGTTCTAATCCACATTCCATCGACGAACCTTTAGTGTTTTCTTAAATTCACTTACAGTACAGCTGAGAAGCTAAACAACGGCTTAAAAACGTAGTCTCGTCAATTAAGCTCTGTTTGATTTTCCGTAGTATTCAGAAGCCATACCAGCTAGTTCATCGGCAGCGATACGGTTTTGGTCTCCGATAATACCAAGAACATTTGCGGTGATCCCAGATGCAATTCCTCCGAGTGCAAGCGTTGCAGTAACAATTCTTTTGCCACCAAGCAACTCACATGCTACTGCACCTACCAAAAAAGCCTTCGTAGCATTGCCGAGCATTTCCTGTGATGAATCAAGCTGTGCACTAATGCTTTCGTGATAGTGTGATGCGCGCGAAAGCTTTCCCGCTGCTTCATGGAAGTTTTCCGGCGTATGGTTTTGAGCAGAAAGACTAAAACGTTCAGTCACTTCGCGCGAGTCTGTTCGAACATGAGCAGTACGGTCACGCGCATTTTAAAATACAAATTTTGACATAATAATTATATTATACTACTTTTATATTTTTTTGTCTACCGTCTCTACTAGTGGTTCAGCATACACATCGCTTACATTTTTTTTACAGGAAGAGTAGCGACGTTGGAAGCATGCGTCATGATAAATTTTTTATGTCTAGACTCTAAATTTCGTTGACGAATTGAAGCATGCAATGCCCAGGCAATCCCACATATAATGAAAATACCGAAAGCTAGAAACAAGTATGGTTGCGGCAGGAATTGCATAATAATAATAACTGCTATCAAAATGCTACCGATTAACTTCGGGTTTCGTCCTTGTAGCTTTTTGTAACTGGTTTGAGAGCTCGTAGCTGTCCGCGCAACGATAGCGTTAGTATTGTGCTCTATCCTCACATCGGTAGGTTTTAACTTCATATCACTCACTAAATAATCAATTTTACGAATAAGCTTTTCAATCTCTTCCATTTTTTCATGCGTATAGGCATATAAGTAAAGTGTATCGCCATAAATTTCGATGTCATATCTGGCTAACTCAGTTAGTAAATACATCATTACATCGGGAGTTAATAATGTGAGCGACTCCGATTGAGACTTTTCAGGCATATATACATCGTAGAACTCTCCAAACTCACCTTCTAGTTCGAATTTTTGTTGTTCAGAATAATTACTTAAATTACCACCCGAAGCTATATCATTTGCGAGACGACTATTTATTATTAATTGAAGTTGAGTATCGGGAATTATTACTGCAAATATCGTACGATCATATGTCACCGAATTCTTTCCCTTTTTGCGAGTTTCGGATTGATAAATACACGTAAAGTTATTTTTTGATTTCGATAAAATTCCCTGTAGAGCAACGAGCACACTGCCTGAGCGGAAAGAAGAGCGCACGAGTTGCACTTGCGCTTCTAATTGTGTAACTAAATTGTAGCCATGTTGCGTGGCAAATGAATTGAATCGTGCAATTTTCTTTTTTTGTTCTCGCTGAATAAAGAGGTAGATTAATCCGATTATGACGAATATAGATAAAAACTGAAAGACATATACTATTTGAATCGCGCTCTCAAACATCATACTACCAACCGCCTCCGCCTCCGC
>DAOLHH010000032.1:0-10981 GCA_035329185.1 Candidatus Saccharimonadota bacterium
CGGTGTACCACGCAGGAACCAAATATGTGCAACTGGTGCGGCAAGGCTAATATGACCCATGCGCTCACGGCGTACGATACTTTTTGTTACCACTTCACCTTTTTTATCAACCGCAGCTTCACGTGATCGAACACCTTTGAATTTTGCATCATGCGGGTTGATGTCTTTTACTGGTCCAAATATTCGTTCACAAAACAGACCATCTCGTTCTGGTTTTTGTGTACGATAGTTAATCGTTTCAGGCTTTGTAATCTCTCCGTAACTCCAATCAAGGATGTCATCAGCGCTTGCAACAGCAAGTCGTACGGCGTCAAAGTCTGAAATATTGATTCCGGTAGAATATCGTCTCATATTACGCCTCCTCCACTATTTCATCGTTTTCATCTTCAGAGTATTCATGCTCCATTGCATCCAAATTATTGCTTTCAATGTCAATTTCTTCACCATCAACATCTACTATTTCAAATTCATCTGCGACCGAAGCATCTTCTGTTACATCAACATCAGATGCTGTCTCCTCTGGGACTTCAACGTTTGGCATATGTTCTGCTTCATCCTTAATGCTCTTACTGAGAATATCTTCAGCATCTAGAATTCCGGCTTTTTTAGTTACAAGATCAACTTTTAATCCAAGACCTTGGAGTTCTTTTACAAGCACATTGAAGCTTTCTGGAACTTTAGGTCCAACAATTTCAGTACCCTTAATGATCGCTTCGTACGCCTTCGATCGCCCATACACATCGTCAGATTTGAGTGTCAACATTTCTTGAAGAATATTGCTTGCTCCATACGCTTCAAGTGCCCACACTTCCATTTCTCCAAAGCGCTGACCACCGTTTTGTGCTTTACCACCTAATGGCTGTTGCGTAACCATGGTGTAAGGTCCCGTACTTCTTGCGTGAATCTTGTCAACAATCATGTGGTTAAGCTTAATCATATACATTGATCCAACTGTAGTTTTTTCTTGGAATGCTTCACCCGTTCGGCCATCATAAAGCTGTTGCTTCCCATCTTCTGGAAGGCCTGCTTCTTTTAGAAGTTCTCTAATTTTGGCGATTGGCACGCCGTTGAAACTTGGACTTGCGACATTCATGCCGAGTGCACGAGCAGCCATACCAAGATGAGTTTCAAATAACTGACCGATGTTCATACGACTTGGCACACCGAGTGGGTTCAATACAATATCAACCGGTGTTCCATCCTCGGTAAACGGCATATCTTCTTGTGGAAGTACGCGAGCGATAACACCTTTGTTACCGTGACGACCACCAAGCTTATCTCCAACGGCGATTTTACGCATTTGTGCGACAAACACCTGAATTTGCATGATGACACCAGCCTTGAGCTCATGTCCGTTTGCGCGTGAGAAAACTTTTACGCCAACAACTTTACCATGCTTACCGTTACTCATTCGTTGTGATGTATCACGAACTTCTTTGGCTTTTTCACCAAAGATTGCTCGCAAAAGACGTTCTTCACTTGAAAGTTCTTGTTCACCCTTTGGTGTAATCTTACCTACAAGAATATCGCCTGGGTGCACTTCTGCCCCAATACGCACAATTCCATCCTCATCGAGATGACGTAGCGCGTCTTCTGAGACATTTGGTATATCTCGCGTGACAATTTCTGGCCCTAGCTTCGTCTCACGTACTTCTGTCATGTAATCAACAATGTGGATGCTTGTAAGGGTATCGTCCTCAACAAGTCTTCGTGAAACTACGATTGCATCTTCGAAGTTATATCCGTTCCATGGCATAAACGCAACAAGTAGGTTCTTACCTAGTGCGAGTTCGCCGTTGTCAATAGACATACCTTCAATCAGAGAATCACCAGCTTTTACTTTGTCGCCCTTGTGAACTACTACCTTCTGGTTAATCGAGGAGCCCTCGTTGCTTCTCAAGAAATGCACAGGTTCATAAGTTGCTTTTCGATTCTTATAAGCAATCACTACTTTTTTCGCGTGTGCTTCAAGCACTTCACCGTCTTCTTCGGCGAAAATCATTTGACCTGAATTTTTTGCGACTAGGCCTTCCATACCTGTTCCAACAAGCGGAGCTTCTGGTTTAATGAGAGGAACTGCTTGTCGTTGCTGGTTACTACCCATGAGTGATCGGTAAACGTAGTTCTTTTCAACAAATGGAATAAGACCCGCGCTCGAACCAATAATTTGTCTATCAGCAGCGTCAATGTGAGTTACTTCGTCAACATCTACTTCCGTTGCGACAAGGTGCTTACGTGCACTGACACGCTTAACGTTAAACGAGCCGTCATCTTTAAGAATCTCACCAGCGCTTGCAATAATTGCTTGCACTTCGTCATCTGCGTCAAGGAATTCAATTTGATCGGTCACTTTTCCTTTTACCACCTTTCGATAAGGTGTTTCCATAAAGCCGTATTCATTAATACGTGAATACATTGCCATATTCAAAACGAGACCGATGTTGGCACCTTCAGGGGTTTCAACTGGACAAATACGACCGTAGTGAGTCGCATGAGCGTCACGAACTTCGAAGCCCGCGCGCTCTCTTGAAAGCCCGCCAGGACCCATTGAGCTTAATCGTCGCTTGTGTGCAAGTTCAGAAAGTGGATTAATCTGGTCCATGAACTGTGAAAGCTGAGAGCTTGCAAAGAATTCACGTACAGCTGCGACAACTGGTCGTGCATTAATCAGCTGTGCAGGAGTTACCGTTTCAATATCGCTCATACTCATTCGATCTTTTGCATTTCGCTCCATGCGAAGGAGACCGATCCGGAATTGTCGTTGCACAAGCTCACCTACAAGTTTGATGCGACGGTTCGCAAGGCTATCAATATCGTCTGCAGGATCTTGTGTATTATTAAGTCGAATTAATTCTGCGACAATCGCAATGAGATCTTCGATGCGCATAACCCGGTTTTCTACCGTGTTAGGAACTTCTAGTCCAAGTCTTTTATTTATTTTGTAACGTCCAACACGGCTAAAATCAAACCGTTTGAAGTTAAAGAACATATTTTCAATGAGCCCGCGTGCGTTATCAACCGTTGCCAAGTCTCCTGGTCGCAATCGGCGATACACTTCAATTAACGACTCGTTTACACCACGCGCTGGGTCTTTTTCGAGTGTAGCAGTTATGTAGCTTGTTTTGCCTGTATCAACTTTCTTGAATTGCTCACGCATTTGAGTTTCGGTTAAACCAAATGCCCGTAGCAGTGTCGTGACGGCGATTTTACGTTTACGATCAATTTTCACATACAATGCACCAGATGTGGCGGTTTCAAACTCTAACCATGCACCACGGCCTGGAATAACTTTTGCACTGTAGAGGTTCGATCCTCCAACATGCTCAGCTGTGTAGAAGACGCCCGGGCTACGGATAAGCTGGCTCACAACCACACGCTCTGCACCGTTTATGACAAAGGTGCCACGGCTCGTCATCCAAGGATAATCACCAAGATATATTTCTTGTTCTTTAACTTCGCCCGTTATCTTGTTTGTTAATTCAACGGTCGCTTTTAGAGGTGCTTCATAGCTCACGTTGTTTTCACGAGCTTCTGCTTCTGTGGTTTTAGGATCTTCAAAATGATACTGCTTGAAACGAATACTTAACTTCGTTCCGGTGTAATCATCAATCGGGCTAATCTCACTTAAGATTTCACCTAAACCTTCGTCAACGAACCACTGGAACGATGTGTTCTGATGGTCGACGAGGTTCGGTAAGTTGATAACCTCTTTTTTCTTGGTAAAGTACTGACGCTCTTTTGGCCCGTGCGTCTGTGGCTTAGACGTTGTCGTCTTTGGCATAAATTGAGTACGCTCCCTACCCCTTATTTTGTCTGCTTACGCGCGTTTTTAAAGCACACAACACAAAGGATTACATTAGTTTATTGACCTATTTTCGAAGATCACTACTTGTATCGCTCGCTTTCAGGTTGCTTAATTTTGAGCAACTTCAGCACCGGATACGGTGTACACTACTTCTTAGCATATCAGTATCTCACGATTTGACAACGAAAGTCAAACTATATTTTTTATAAGTTATTCGTTCTGATCGAGACCAGATAAACGCATCAAAATTCGAACTAAATGCCCCTTATCTTCATCAGGTAATGGGTATTCTTTTGCATTTGGGATGTCTGATTCGCGCCTTTTTACCCCATCATTTGTTAAAATGACGTCAACTCTGCCAAAAGCTCCACCATGTCCCATAGGGAAAATAGTAATTCTGGTATTTTCGTCTGATTCGCTCCCTTCGACATCATCTACTAGTACCCGTCGTTCAAATAAAGGGCGGTCCGATACGGGATGTTTGACAGTTTCTATTGTTTCAACGCCATCATCTGTTTTGGCAATATAAGGTATAAAATTTTGGGCTTCAAATAGCAACGATGCTAATCCCAACAAAGGATGTTTCTGGCCATCTGACGCATAAAGCAGAGCTGACCGTTGATCAACACCGTCATGTACACCATGTTCTTTTTGCATAGACATAGATTCCACACTCATGGAATCTATTATATCACGCTTTTGTTTTTTTGTCTATTTTTTTATTTAAGTATACCGTCTACAAGACCGTATTTAACTGCTTCTTCAGATGTCATCCAATAGTCTCTATCAACGTCTTTTTCGATTTGCGATAATTTTTGTCCGGTATTTTTTGCAAGAATTTCATTTAAGAGTTTACGTACCCTGATGCTTTCTTGTAAATCAATCTCCATATCGGTCACTTTTCCACGAGTTCCACTTGAAGGTTGATGGATCATTACTTTAGCATTTGGCAATAAGAATCGTTTGCCTTTTGTTCCTGAGCTCAGTAGAAATGCGCCCATACTTGCCTGGAGACCAATTCCGACGGTTTGTACGTCATTTTTTATAAACTGCATCGTGTCATAAATGGCCATTCCATCGTAAACACTACCGCCAGGGCTATTAATATAAAGGTAAATGTCTTTTTTTGGATCTTCGTTTTGCAAAAACAGTAATTGCGCAACTATAAGGTTGGCAGTATGTGAATTTACATCACTCCCAAGAAAAATTATGCGATCTTTAAGCAAACGACTATAGATGTCATATGCGCGCTCGACTCGTCCGTCGTTCTCTATGACCGTAGGTACGAGAATGCTGTTGGTAGGGTGTGCTATCTGTTGATTATTCATGAAAACAGTATAGCAATTACAATTAGCACTCGTCAATGCTGAGTGCTAATTTTGTGTTTTTAAGAATTCTATAACTTTTTCAGTACGTAGACGAGCGTTTATTTCCCGTCTATTTTCTGGTTTATCTAGTTCATCTTGCATTGATTTGTCCGAATACTGTCCTTTAAGCACCTGCATTCGTGCCTCTAGTACCTCAGGTTCAACGTCTATATTCTCAATATCAGCGATTTCACTTAAGATAAGCCCTGCTTTAATGCGCCTTATCGCTTCTGGTCTCACTTCTTCTTTGATATATGCTTCCTCTGTCTTGCCGAGGTTCTTGAGCATTTCGTCATAGGTAAGCCCACGGCGAATAGCGTTTTGTCTTACTTCCTGTAGCACTGCTTCTTGCTGTTCATCAATTAACGTATCCGGAATTGCAACTTCAGTTTTTTCAGAGAGTTCATCAACAATAGCTGCTTCAAAGTCTCGCTCGACACGCTGTTTCTCTTCTTGCTCAAGTTGTTTTTTAATATCGTCTTTAAGCTGTTTTAATGTTTCAAACGGACCAATTTTGCCCGCGAACGCATCATCCAACTTTGGTTCAGCTACTTCGTTAATTTTCTTAAGCGTCACAGTAAAAGTAACTTTTGCATTTTGCAACGCTTTCGCACCGTAATCTTTAGGGAATGTTACATCAAAACTCTTTTCATCACCAACATTCATGCCCACCACATTATCTTCAAATCCTGGGATAAAGGTGCCCGAACCAAGTACGAGCGGGTAATCAGTACCATCTGCTCCACTAATGGGCTCGCCTTTTTTATCGACTCCTTTAAAATCAATCCAGGCTTCATCGGTCAGTTTTGCAGAACGTTTTACTTCAGTTTTTTCAGCAGCTCGAACTTGCAAATTCTTTAGAACGTCTTGTACCTGGTCGGCCGAAATTTTTACCTCAGCTCTTTTGGCACTTATCTTTTTGTAGTTCGGTAATTTAATACTTCCTACGACAGGTATTTCCATAGTGAATTCAAGTACTTCATACGGAACGAATTTCGTAACGTTAACTTCTGGCTGACCAACAGGCCTGATTCGCTCTTCCTTAACTGCAGCCAAATATAACGTCTGTATAGCTTCATTTAAGAATTCACTTTGCAATGTCGCTTCATCAATATTTTTTTCTACAAGTTCCATCGGAACCTTGCCTTCTCGAAATCCTGCAACTTTTACTCTTGGTGCAAGAATATGAAGCACCTTATTTTTAATGTTTGACATCTCGTTACTTTCAGCTGCAATTTCGAATACAACTGTCGTGTCTTTTTTACGCTCTGTGTGTAGTTTCATAAGGAGTTACTATAGCAGAGCTAAGGTGTTCTGTCTATTTACGAGCGTCTTTTACAATACTTACAATTCGGGCTAGGCTGTGTTTTTCTTCTTTGCCTGTCTTTACATCTTTAAGTGTAAACTGCTCTGTTTCAAGTTCTTCTACACCTATGAAAACAATATATCGAACGCCACTTTTTATCGCTGATTTAAGTTGCTTATCGAGCTTTCTACCGGTCGTATCTACAGCTGTATTCACGCCTATTTCTCGTAGCTCACGCGCCGAAAGTACGGCACCAGCCATTGCTTGCTCATCTCGTACGAGCACCACAACGTCTATCGTCTGTTTCATGACCGGAATAAGTTTGTTTGTCATCAAAAAATCGCTAAACACTACATCACCGACTGCAAAACCAACTGTCGGTACCGGCTCTACCCCAAACTGCCCAACAAGACCATCGTAACGACCGCCTCCAAGCACCGATCGATTATTTTCCGTGTCGGTTGCGAACGCCTCAAAAACAATGTCAGTATAGTAATCAAAACCACGCATAAGTGTCATATCAAATTCAACATTACGTATTCCCAATGCGCGCGCTGATGATAGTAAAACAGCTATCTCCTGTGCACTCTTACTTGAACGTAATTGTTCCGGTAACTCATCAATCTCTTTGACGGCAAGAAAACTTATGAGAGTACGGCTCGTCGCCGAAGAACCGGTAATGTGGTCTAGTGCGAGTGCAAAGTCTTTCGGTGGCATTTTCTGGATTTTATCGATGAGCCGTATCGCGGCAACGGTACGTTCCGCCAAAATGCCTAGACTTGTCAGTACTTCAGTTACTAAAACACGACTATTCACTTTTATGACATATGAGGTACGCTTAGCTTTAAACGCCTGAAAGAGATCATCGACAATCTGAATCATCTCAAGCTCAGCTTGACCATTTTCAACACCAAACATATCGACATTCAGTTGCCAAAACTCACGCAGTCGTCCCCGTTGCATGCGTTCGTAACGCCATAGATTTGGTATAGAATACCACCGAACCGGATATGCGAGCTCTTGCCTCCTTCCGGCAATCATCCTACTCACTGACGGGGTCATTTCGGTGCGTATCGTGACACTGCGCTCTCCTCTATCTAAAAAGGTGTATGTTTGTTCTTGTATGATTTCCTCACTACCTTTTATGAGATAGAGATCAGTTGGCTCCAATATTGGTGCATCATATTCGACATAGCCGTATCTTTCGACCACTCGTCGCCACTTATTGAAAATCCATTTTTGTACGGCTTTATCTTCAGGGTAAAAATCCCGTGCGCCTTTGTATGGCTGCATGCTTGGTTTCATATACTTATTATTCTCCTATAGTGATGGTTAAAATCAAAATCGCCGAAGCAACTCCGGCGATTAAGACACGCTCAATAACCGAAGGTTACTTCGGCAATTTATGTGAAAAAATCGTTATTGTTGCCATATGTTTATTGAATACGTTTTAACTTTTCTTGTTTAGTAAAAGTATAAAACAACTTAAGAATAGTGTCCACTAATAGTCATGCAGTTTAAACTCTACCACTTCAAAAAACACGTTTACGCTACATCTTCCAAGGCCTGAATACGTGAGAGGTTCGCTGCAGCATCCTGTATTTTTTGTCGATTTCTCAACGCACCTTCTCCACGTACAACATGAGCTTTCAGCTCTTGAGTGACGGTGCCATCTGTATTTTGACGTAATGTAGACAGGTAGTTTATTCCGATTTCATCGGGATTATCATGCCAGCTTACTCGAGTTTTTAGCTCATCTTTTCCGGTCACGTCAGCACCCTGGCCACACATCACCGCGAAAAACGTTTGTGCGCCGTGTTTTTTCATTAGCTGTTTTGCAAGTCTCATAGTTCCACCATTTATTACCCAGTCGTCCACAAATAAGACCCTTAGTTGCTCATCCGTTGCGAGTTCGTTACCACGTTGCCTGCCAAATTGAATACTCATTGCAACAATCTCATCGATTTTTTTCTGTAATACATCCGGATCTTCTGACTTACTGACTCGTGCAAAGTGCAGTTTTCCGTCGAGTGTCGGGAAAGGACTACTGTCTCTCGTTTGTCTCCATGCAGCATGCATGGCAAGGCCAAACAAACGTCCTCCTCTGTCACAGCCAATAACGATATGCGGTTTTGTGCGTTCCACAAACTCCAGAACCGGCAAGGCCATTTCTGGAAGTTCTTCAGGCTTTGTCGCACTAAAGTCGTTATCAAACCATGTTTGCTGCCACGCATTGCCCGTGCGAGCTATCTTTGTGCTAAAACTCTTGAAACCGTTAGGTAGATCGTTCGTCTGTTTGTATAGATACTGTAGCGCGATTTGGGTCACAGCACGCCCTAGATATGCTGATCTAAATTCTACATTTTCTTGTTCCTGTGCACGCTTAAAATCATCAAGAGAGTACTTTCCATTTGCCTGCAGTTCTGTACTAAATAACCTAGTTGATACTTCTTTGTTGTAGTCATTTATGGTAGGTTCGATATATGACTCCAATTTAAGTGGTGTAATTTTATTTATATCGTTAATACCTGTCGATAATAGTTTTGTATCTAATTGATAATTTCGATCTTCAGGAATGTATAAACCCTCGTTCGATATGAGCGATAAGTCTCTTTCGACTTTTGGTCTATAGAGTTCAGGCATTATGAGGTCCGTGTAGTTCTCATGCATCATTACATTATAGCACATTTTTACTATATTTTCAAGTTTTTAAGGGTGCACTAGTTTGTTTTTATAGTGGAATAATGGGCGGTTTATCTGTATAATCTCGTAGATACCGTGCGGATGTGGTGGAATTGGTAGACACGCTAGCCTTAGGAGCTAGTGTCGCAAGACGTGAAGGTTCAAGTCCTTTCATCCGCACCAGGAAGAAAATCACCATGAAATTAACCCAGCAATCACTCATAGACACCGGCATAGAAGTTGGTGCGTGGAAACTGGAAGCTGATTCACGTAAACATAAGATTTACAAAAATGGCGATCTACACACAGCGTGCGTACATCTTTGTGGCGTTATTGCAGCTGACAAAGTATTTAATAAGGTCTCAATAGACACACTCTGCGATTTGAAATCTGCAGATAGCACGACGGGCGCCAGCGCGATGTTTAGTTTATCAAAGTATCGATATTTCGGCCCTGAACGCTCAAAGAGATACACGGACTACGTAGACATTCGTTTCACACAAGCAGTTTTAGTAGCTCAAAGACCGATGAACCTCATAAGTATATTTACCGCTGAGGATTTTATGCATCAAAATTATTTAATCGGCGGAAGAAAGCTACAGCGCTGGAATTATCTTGAAGCAATTGGTTTACTCGTCAATACAGCGCCCGTACCTGAAAATGCCCCCGCGTTTGATTCCTTGGAAGAATTAGCAACCGTTGCAGAGACCTATTGCCCGACCACGACACAAACTTTAACACAAGCTCTCCAACAAAAATTAATACATGGCAAAAATATAGAATTTGAACCGCTCTATTAAAGTACATTTCTTATTTACGATAAAAAACTAACTTAGCGTCACCATATATCTTTTCATCAAGTATTTTTAGGTTTTTAAAAGAAATATGTTCAGCGGGCGGTAGCGATAAAACGAGCAATCCATTTGGTGCAACTGCCTCTGCACATGCATCGATTGCCTTTATGCCAACGGCATCGTAGGGAGGATCTGCAATCACGACATCAAACGACATATCTTGCTGATTTCGTAGCCAAGATCGTACATTAGCTTTATGAACACTCATTCGAGATTCATCAGTTATTAAATCTCGGTTATATTCCAGTGTTTCAAAAGAATCGTTGTCGAGTTCTACTGCCCACACTTTAGTTGCACCACGACTCAGAGCTTCTAAGCCCACAGCTCCGGAACCCGCAAAAGCATCGAGAAAAGTGAGTCCTTGTATATCTCCAAGTGTATTGAATAAGGCGCCACGTATTTTCTCTGACATCGGGTGTGTTTTCTTAGATTTTGGGTCTTTAATTATGCGTGAGCGGAACTCACCAGCAATGATACGCATTACTTTTTACCCTTTAATAATCCCGCGTCACGCATCGCACTATACCAAACCAAACATACCGTTTTTGCCATGACTGGCCCGAGGTGGTTACGCACGTCACGTACAAGTCGCACGGTCCAACCGCGCTCGTGCAACCGATCGTACATATCAAGAAGTGCAATTTCTCTTGCGGCACGCTTGAATACTTCCTCATAACCAACTTCGATAAGCTGTGCAATGTCTAAGTCGAGCGGTTTTGCAGTTTTCATTTTTATTGGTGCCAGTATTAAGCCTGCACCAACCTCAAATAATCCGTGCATACTCATCAATCCACCCACGCCGTACATCGCCCAGTTATTGCGCAATTTCTTCATAATCGTGTCCCCAGGCATGATTACTTTATTTTTAATTGAATCTCGCGTGTGCATTCCGTCACCGCCACGAATTTCCACCAATTTTTCTTCATATGGAAAATGGTGCGCGGGCGTAAGACCGTCAACCACAGCA
>DAOLHH010000033.1:0-10858 GCA_035329185.1 Candidatus Saccharimonadota bacterium
ATTTTTGATGAGAGTATTCTCGTAACCAGTAGTGTCGAATGGTCATCGAGCGCAATACCCCGAACTTCAATTGTTCTTCAAGAGAGCTACAGTCTCTGACGTAGTGCTCTTTTCCATCAATACCTGCAATAAGCCCGAGTGCGGTGCCTTCAGGTTTGGGCATCGCTTCTATGTCGCCGACATAATGGTCAGCTTCCAGTGTTCGCACTCTTCGTGCTGGATTACCATTACTACTATTTAGGAGGTGAATACGCGATTCAATAAGAGCCCTATCATGCCCCAATGTTTGCATAATGTCTTCAGGAATACTGCCACTATAGCCAGTATCAAAATACTGCACAACTTCCGAAGGTCGGACATGTTGAGCGATGTAGTCCTTCTTTGCTCGTGCGGGGGCTTGTTTGATATTTGAGCTATAGACGAAATAGAGTAAACGAATGGCATCATCAGATGAATTGTTAGCACTTTCTCGAGCTGCGATGGCACCGAGGCGTCCGTAATATGCATGAATCCCATCTCTTCCTAAATATGCTTCGGTAGATTCTGGTTCAACTTGCGCAATCGTATCAAAAGTTTCAAAAAGTCTGTCGTACACTGGTATGTCGTATTCAAAGAGAGATCGAATATGATTTTGCACTGATGCAAGTGTTTCGACTGAAGCGTCTATTGACTGAGAAAAATGAACTGATCGTGATGTGTTTGGCTCAAATGCAAGCTCTCGGTCAACTCGCTCTGTAATGTAGCGCGACAGCAAATACATGAGTTGTCGATAAAAAGGTTTTAATTCTGGCTGAGCTTCAGGTGAGAAATCAGGATGGTAACTCGCCTTTTCAATGTCACTCATCGTAGAGAACCCAAACTGGGCAACTTCAAAGCAGAAACGCCGCATTTCTCCGTGCGCGTTCAGTACAGAGCATGCGAGTTGGTTATCCGCTGTTATTCCTAGCTTTGTTGCAACTTCGCCTATAAGTGCAGATTGCTCAAATGTTTGGACGGTGTCGTGTAGACCTTCATTTAAAGCAGTTTCTTCAAATATGCTTTCAAACAAACGTGCCTCAGCATAGTCAGTAGGCGTATAAATTTCGGTGCGCGTTGCGTCTCTCCATACACCATGAGAGCGAGACAATAATTGTTCGTTGGATTCAGTTGACATGGTGTTACACCGCGCCAACACCTAAGTTTCTTAGCCGTTTATGGCTCAAGGTACTCACAGCCTGAAAGAATGCTTCTTGATTTTGTTGGTCAGTGATACCTGCGACAACCATGAGGAACCGCTTGTTTCCGCGTTCACTCACTCCTTCTAAAGGTTTAAGCGTGAAGTATATTCGTTCGACATTTGCGCCAACATCACCACGGTTAAACCAAAATTTGTATCCTTTATACGGTGCTCTCTTTTCGCTATCTTTTATGCGGATTTCAATGACGCCATTGGCATTTTCAAAAGGCATAATTCCTTGACTCATTCGTTTTGCATGTTCATGTATAGCTGTTTGAAAGGCGGTTCGACCGTCTTTATTCTTGCGAGCTCCAGTTTCTAGTGTCGCAGCAAGTGCAGCAAGCTTCGGTTCGAGCGCACGCACAACGAATATCTCATTGAGATCTTCATAGCGAGTAGCCTTATATTTGTTGTGATCTCCCATCCAAGGGAAATCAAAGTGCATAAAGCCTTCAACAGATTCGTCTTCGACTGCTGATCTTAGATTTTCTGCTTGCTCTGGAGTCGAAATTGTTGGGGTCTCGTCTTTTGTATCACTTGTTTCAGTTTTACTTACCACATATGAAGCCATTCGCTCGGCACGACTTTCAGACAACGTCGCCTCGCTTAGACGCGCATCCTGTTCTTTCTTACTGGCTTGCAAGCCAGCTTTGATAATATTTTCTTCTGCTATATTGCGTGCGAGGGCTTGTCCCGGGTCTTCTATAAGCTCGAGCAATGTGTCAGTCATCTGCAATAGATTTTTTCTCAATGTTGATTTGCGTTGCGCTTCTTTAAGGTCATGTTCATCTTCGTATTTTTGTAAGTCTTCGGCGCGCCATCGAACCCCGAGCCGTTTTAAAAATCCTAATTTTCGGTGAGGGGTAGCATGTGAGTTTATGATGTCTGAACGTCGTGAGAGTTCATCTAAAATTCTTTCTTGACCCATTTCAAAGAGTGTCACCGTAGCACCGAACTGATCAGTAAAATCGGTCTCATCGCTCAATAGATGCGCATGAGGTGATTTTTTAACGACGCGATTCTGAACTGAATCGGTAAAAGTTTTACGGACATGAGATTCTGTTATTTCTGTGTGAGGAATCAGATCGAGCACCTCTTTAAGATGTACTGCTTCTTCATACTCACGTACAGCTGGGTATATGTTTAAAGCGAGCTCTGCGATATGTACATATCGTGCAAAATCGTAAAGTGTATCTTCTCGGAGACGATCACCATGTAAAAAGCTCTCATGGCGCTGGAGGGTTGGGTCTTGGTCAAAGGTCGAACTCATAGAGAGTTAAAATAACATAATATTAGCAAATATGCAATAATTAGTATGCATACCTACTCCTCAGTATGTTGTTTGTACAAATCGTAAGCTTCTTCGTTTAAGTCAGAATGCCGAAAAAGCTGTAGTGCATCCGCAATGACTACAATTTCTCGAGCGACTACATCGAATCCCGTCACTGCAGTACACGAAGCTTTTTGGTCGCTCGCTGTGTGGCGTTTAATAGATAATCGGGGGTAATGATCAACAATAGCACTGCTTATATCACGCAAATCTTGATGTGTGTTCGAAAAATCAACGGCGAGTAATGTATCGGGTTCTTTACGGTCCGTCCATTGACCCTCAGTGACACTATCTTGTGTTACGCCAATCAACTGACGGTTGCTTAGTACCGCAATGATTTCGTCGAATTCAACCGTCTTAAGTAAAAATGAGCCGAGCCCTGCGGTAGTAAGTGCGATTCTACACCCATCTAAGAACGCTTCTTGGATCTCAACCAATTCATGTGCATTTTCTGTTCTCACCGAAGCTTGGCTTAAACGCGACAGGGCATTTTGCAGCAAGGGATTCCTACTCTGCGGTGCCGTAATCAATGCTCGAAAATTATCGGCTCGAGTTGCTGGATCTTGCATCGTTTTAATGAGCTGGCGATTTGGATCAAATAGGAGTTCTCTTGCAGTGTATAGTTCGTTTCCGTGTAGCATATGGAATACTTACTATAACATAAAAAATACCAGAATAGCTCGTCACAACTAATTCTGTAAATCTAGAGTCATTATCTTCGCCCACGTTTGAGCGATAAGTTCTTTGGTCGCATTCATTTCTATATCAGAAAACTGCACATAGAGTGGAGGTGCACTTGAGCCATTTGGTAGTGGTTCAACAAATTCAAGTCGGGCGGAATTGACCGTGTACCCTGTCCAGCTATGACTGCCTTCGATGAGTAGTTTATAAAAATAGAGTTGCTGTTTATATTTTTGTAGTTTGATGCTTGTATCCCACTTTATAGCTGGCTTGCCTGTCTTGAAGTCAACGATGTCGATGGTTTTCTGAATAGGGTCTATTTCGATACGATCTAGTTTTCCGCTGAGACGGGCTTCGCCCAATATGACACCTTCTTTTCTAAAATCTACTTCACTTTTTGCTTCAGTGCTCAAAAGATTTGCACGGTCTTGCAGGTAAACTTTTAGCGCATGATGCCCGCGAGCACGATAGTCGCCCATGCGCTCACGGCTGATATAGCGTTTTGCGAGTTGGTTATCAAATTGATCAAGGGCTTGGGTGATTGTTGGGGATTGCCCAGCATGTTTTTGGTACCAATCGAGGGTTGCATGTATGGCATTACCGAACTCACCATCCTCACCGGGTGCTTGAGGAAAGCGTAATAAGGTGTTAAGTAAAAACACACTTGGTCCACCGTAGTCAGTATCTATAAAGGTGTTTAGGTGTGTTGGACTCATGATGTAGCGACTTAAGCGGTCTTGCAGTAAGCTTTTTAAGTCAGCGGACAGATTAAGATGTCGCGCGTTCCAGAGTGTTTCGACTGCTTGCATGGTGGCTTCAGCGCTGAAATCTATATTACTGACTTCGTCACTCCCTGCTGGCAAAACGGCGCTTCGTCGCGTGTCCCCGTCGATATATTCTTGAAGGTATTTCACGGCTTCAGTGCTAGCGCCGTTGTCTTTGGTTGCGTGAGAGGTCAGATACAGCCCACATTTTGCTCGAGTAATCGCAACAAAGAGTAGTCGACGTAGCTCGTCCTCGCTACTTCCTCGATAACGGATGTGTTGAAGGTTGGCAGGGAGCGAAAGCTTGCTTGTGTTGCCGCGGGCCTTTTTGCCCCATATGTCGTCGTGAAGCGACAGCAAAAACACATGCTCAAATTCAAGACCTTTGGCTTTGTATGTCGTCATGAGTTGAACACTGTCTAACTGCTGAGCAATGGGGTGCGTGTTGATGAGGGGTTGCTCGGCTTGTTCGTGTGCGCTAATAAATGCAAGAAAATCGGTTATTGTCAGGAGCTCTTCTTGCCCTGCCTGCAATGCTCGTAGGTGCTCACGAATGGTACTTAAATTGGTTAGTAGTTCGTAGAAGCGAAGTGAGTCTTCTTGGGATTCGAAGTAATATTTTTTGAGTGGCGAGTAGTATGATGTCGTGCTATCTAGTTTCAACGGCGCACTACCAGTCATGTAGTCAAGTACATATTCCAGTGGTTCGCGAGCTGACAGCATGCCAAGTTTTAATAGAGCGAGGATATGAGGTTTGAGCGTTTCATCTTCGCTTGCGCATTGCGCCCACGAATCCAGCTTTTCGTCATTACAGCGCCAATTAACTTTCCAGAGTACCTCAACAGGAATTTGATAAAAATCGAGCGAAAGTACTTGCGGAAAAAGCTCGTTCATTTTCGCTGTTGACTGTGTCTGTATCGCAACCAAAAGCTCCGAAATGAGTCGAAATGCGGTTACGAGTGGTGTTTTTAAGATGTCTTCCCGTTTCTCATAAGTGATAGCGACGTGTTTTTTGACGAGGCATGGCACGATGCGCTCAAGATATTTATGTTGTGGTGCCAAGACGGCGATTTCGCGTGCCGACACACCAGATTCAATAAGATCATGTATCTTTTTTGCAACCCACGCGTATTCATTTGCTTCGCCAGCGAACTCATGCCGCTCGATCGATGCTTCAGCAGGTATGGTAGTACTGCTTGCGGTCAATACTTTTTCAACGCCTTCAAGGTTGTAGTGCAGGCGTGTTTCTATCTGGTTTGCGATTTGGTGCGCGACATGGAGAATATTTTGGTGCGAACGATAGTTTTCGGTGAGGTTGATGACTGCGACATCCCTGAAGCTGTCTTTGAAAGCGAGCATGTTACTTACCCGAGCTCCCTGGAAAGCGTAGATGGCTTGGTCGTCATCACCCACCGCAAAGATATTTGGCTGACCTTCATTTACGGGATTGTCGGCAAGCAGTTTCACAAGTTCAAATTGTGCAGCGTTGGTATCTTGAAACTCATCAAGCAAGATGAATTGGTACTGTTCCTGCAAGGTGAAACGTAAATCGTCTTGCGAGCGGAGTGCATCAATCGTGCGCAAAATCATATCGTCAAAATCGTATAGTCCTTTGTCTTGTAGACGGCTTTGATAGCTTTCAAATACATCTGCAAGAGCGTACATGCGTTTGTGTTGGTCGATGTCGGTAAAAATGTAGCTATTTGTGTCATCTTTCGGTAGCCAGCGTTTTCTCCATGCGGTGAGTGGTTTACTTGATTCGAGTGTGTTGCTTTGCTCGAGTGCAGATTCGAGTTCTTCGCGCGCAAGTTGGCAGAGCGCCTCATCGCCCTCAAGTGTGCGGACGACCTGCTCGAAGAGCGGGATGGCTTGCGTAGGCTTAGATGGCATGCGGGTAATGCCCTTGAAAATATCTTGTAATTCCGCGCTCACGCGTTGGACGCAAGATACATTTTCTTGAGCCGTTTTGCGCAAGGTATCTGGAGTAATAAGTGCCCGTTTGAGCTCGCTGATGGTACTTAAGACGTGTTTTGGATAGTGCCGTGCGCCGATAAGGGCATTATCGTATGGGAGACGGCTCAAAATATCGATGACTATCTGTAGGGCTTGCAGTTGATCCACAGGGCGCTCAAGCCGGCTATCCTTGCCCGTCTCGAGATCGATAGCCTCGAAATGTTCTGGATAACTCCGGATGATGTCGCTCCCGAAACCATGATACGTATTGATATGAACATCATAGGCGTCATCACGGATGAGCGAAACAAGACGTTCGCGCATGTTTTGCGCCGCAGATTCGGTGAATGTGAGACATAAGATATTCTGAGCATTCGCATCGGTTTTTTGCAAAATGTTCGCAATGCGGGCACTAAGGAGCTGTGTCTTGCCCGTCCCCGGCCCCGCCAAAACGAGCAACGGACCATAAATATGATCCACCGCCTTTTGTTGAGCTGGATTGAGTTTCATACTTTAAGTATAGATGAGTCGCGGAGTGAGTTCTATTATTATTGCGCTTGAGAAGTTGCTCTCTTCATATCGTCGAGAAACTTTTGCTTAATCTTGTCTGCCTGCACCGTTCGGGCTATTTTAATGCATGAGCGCTCATCTGGGATGAAGGTTGTTAAGTCATGCTCTTTGTTCTGATCGGTGACGACATGAACGCGCGCATTTACGCTTTCAAAGATTTTAGGGTACTTGATGTAAAGTGGAACCAACAAATCGTACACCACCGCTCCAGCGAATCCACCATACTCCTTATCATGCTCATAGTATTCTAGATATGGCCGGACGATTGAGGCAAGATCAAGTTGGCTCGTGAGTTTTTCGAGATTAGACATATCATCTGCGGTCAAAAGTACCTTGCGACACACATCTGCAGGCACTATCACTGTGTTAATCCCTTTTTCGCTACAAAAGTCTATAACGGTCTTGAAAGCTGATGGGTCGCAATACACATTGAATTCAGCAAACTCGGACATATTACCTCTCTCGCCAAACACACCTCCCATGATATAAAGTGCATGTATATTTTTGACCAGTTCCGGATAGAAATTGCAGAGTGTCGCTATGTTCGTAAGAGGTCCGAGTGCAATGATGTCAGTTTTCTCATGAGTGCGTAGCGTATCAGCTATGAAGTCGACAGCGCTTTTGTCTGAAAACTCATTTGAAGCTGGAACTTTTAAGTTTCCTAGTCCCGAACTACCACTACTTTTTGCATAGTAACGGTTACCATCTAATGACACGCTGCTCCCTTTATATACTCCTACTTTTTTATCAAACAGCGCGTCGCGCAAGTAAAGAGTATTATTTGTGATGTGTTCGATACTCGAATTTCCGTGTACAGCAGTGAGTCCAACAACATTAAATTTCATCAAAGAGCAATACAGCAGTGCGACTGCATCATCCACGCCTGGGTCTGTGTCGATAATATAACGAGTCATACTATTCTTCATATGCGAGCATAATAACACCAAATTGGACTAATCTATCTTGAAGGAGTTGCTTACTTGAGTATATGTTTGAAATTTTCCTTAAATTTATCGAGTTTGGGGTTGATGATTATTTGGCAATAGCCTGCGGATTGATTATTTTGGTAATAGTTTTGATGGTAGTTCTCTGCGGGGTAGAAAGTATCGAGCGTTTCTATCTCTGTAACTATAGGATCTTGCCAGTTTTTCTGCGCTATGTCTCGGCTTGCCCGCACAACATCTAATTCGTTCTCTGCACATAAGATAATTGAACGGTACTGCTCGCCCTCATCGTTCCCTTGACGATTTAAGGTGGTTGGGTCGTGAATGGCAAAGAAGATTTCAAGGAGAGTTGCGAGAGTAATAAGTGATGGGTCGTAGGTGATTTGTATTACTTCTGCGTGGTCGCCAATGTTCTCATATGTCGGGTTCTTTGTAGTGCCGCCGGCATATCCTGATACGACTTTATCAACACCTTTGACTTGCTGATACACCGCTTCTAAACACCAAAAGCAACCTCCACCAAGAACTAATGTTTGCATACCGCTAGTGTAGCAAATTAGGTATCAAGAAAATAGTTCGTCTAATGAGTCGGTGTTTGAGGTGTGAGGTAAAAATAGTGCGTCTAGGCCATGCGCTGTTGCGTATGTTGCGACTGAAGGAAGTCCAGATTTGTACCGTATTAAGATGTTACTCGTTATTGGAGATTCATGTGGAGAAAAGACGCCAATCTGCTCTGCATGAGAAACGTCATCAAAAGGTAAACCGTAATGGTTTTCTGTCATCATTACATAATAGCACAAATTTATAAAAAAGTCAATAGGTACGAATTGCCCACCTCTGTTATAAATAAGCGATGATTTCGTTTGACTTACCCAAAGATCTTATCGCGCAAGAACCGGCTCATCCAAGAGACAGCGCGCGACTGTTGGTGTACGACAGGCGTACGAAATCGATAACCGATAGTATATTTTCTGAGTTAGAATCATTTCTCCATCCGGAAACGACGCTTGTTTTAAACAATTCTAAAGTTGAGCATTGTCGTTGGTTGTTCGACGGTGGTAAGACCGAAATATTTGTACTCGAAAAGCTTGATCAGCACACGGTACGTGCACTGGTGAGGCCTGGTAAAAAGTTTCGGATAGGTTCCTCTGTATGTTTAACGGACTGGCTAGAAGCAGAAACGACTGCCATTGATGAAGAAGGTATACGAACCTTACGATTGAATATAACGCATGATGACGCACGTCTTACGACAATTGAACACGTGCCCTTGCCTCCTTATATCCGAAATTCGCCAGCCGGCGAAGACACGTTAGCTCAAGAGTATCAGACGGTGTATGCCAAACCACTTGGGAGTAAAGCAGCACCGACCGCGGGGCTCCATTTTACGAACGCGCTACTTTCCAATATAAAACAAAATCATGCTATAGAAGAAGTGACACTCCATGTAGGATTGGGCACGTTTGCAGGACTGACGGATGAAAACTACAAGACAGGCAAGCTCCACGAGGAATGGTATGAGATAGATAAAGCTGTTGCAGAGCGAATCAGGCAAGCAAAGCACGTTACAGCAGTAGGCACAACCAGTGTCCGGACACTTGAGTCGTGGTCAGGAAGTGGTGATTTGATGAGCAACACGAGTATTTTTATTCAGCCTGGCTATAGCTTTAAGCGCGTAAACAGTCTTATTACGAATTTTCATTTACCCGGAACATCCCTACTCTTGCTTGTTGAAGCATTTGTTGGGAGTGATGTCGAACTACAGCGCATCTATAATCACGCTATTAAACAGCAGTATCGTTTCTATAGTTTCGGCGACGCTATGTTGATCGTGTAGTTCTTATTGTTTATCCACAGGTACTACTTGCTTATGGGAAGAAGTGAGACTATGCTGAGAGCATTAGAAGGAGGAGTTCTACAATAATGTTTCCAATGTTAAAGCCACTAGAAGAAAAACTAGCGGAGGTGTTTAAAAATGCACCGAAGCTTCCGGAAAATACAAAAAAATCACTCGTAAATAGTTGGTATCCATGGATAGCACTTATTTTTGGCATCTTACAACTGCTTGCTGTATGGTCACTGTGGAATGCAGGACATCAAGCGAATGATTTAATTAACTACGCTAATGAATTAAGTCGTGCGTTTGGTGGAGGCAATGTAGCTCCCGAACTCGGACTTTTCTACTGGGTTGCACTTGCATTCTTGGCAGCAGACGCAGTAATTTTACTGCTGGCATACCCAGGTCTTAAAGCAAAGACAAAAGCGGGCTGGGATTGGCTATTCTTCGGAAGTCTTGTGTATCTCGCCTACGGTGTCGCTTCGGTATTTGTAGACAAACACTTCGGAGGTGGTGCCGGAGATCTTGTGCAGGCAGTAGTAAGTTCTGCTATAAGTATGTGGCTATTGTTCCAGGTACGTGATATGTATAAAGGGGCACACGCCAACACGAGCAAGCCTGCTGACAAATAATCCGCGATAATACAAAATTTCCGCCTCTTAGAGTATTAATGAGGCGGAAATTTTATTTGCTGATATAACGGCTGGAATATTTAGTAGAGTTGTTTTGGTAGTTGGGTCGGGTTTCCTGTTTCGTCCAGCCAAAAGATTGGATCTTTCCCGTCCATTGATTTGACTGCCAGATCTCCGACGAGATCAAGTATATCTGACATCTCTTGAGCATATTTTACTTCTTGTGCGCCTGAGACGACTATACCTTCGCCCCAACGCCCACTTTCATTCTTGCCATCCATGCCCATGCGTTGCAGCCATACTTTTGGTGCATACATGCCGATATCAACATGAGTTATGTATCCTGTTAAATCGGGATAAAATTGTTTGTCTGCAAGTACCGTTGCAGAAATAGAATTTGGCCGTGCTCGACGAATACTGAAATCTAAATCTGGTTTATTACTGTAAGCATCTATAAGTCTGTTGTATTGCGCGATCGAAAGGACTCCTTGAGCTAGCGCATTTTCGATAAATCTTCTCTCTGGAGAGTATGGGATGCCCTCTTCCATCATAATTCTTGCGGCGGATTTTATCGTATGTCCTCGGTCTACTAGATCATCAACGATGTTTATGAACATTCCCTCGATGTCTCCTGGTATAGGTGGTTGGCTGAATACAGGATCTTTTTTGCCAGTTTGGACATTGCCGTATCTCGAAATTTTAGAAAAAGCAGTTCTGTATTCGGTACGAGGGTTTTGCCGGTGTATTTCAAACCCAAGCGCGCTTGCAAATGGCACTCCTCCACCTGCAAGAACGAGGTTTTTCATGCCTGTCGTCTCTTGACCATCGACTACAACCTTGGGTGCGGCTTCAATCCGTATTGCAAGAAGTGTTGCGAGTTCACTGATCCGCAAAGCTGTTCGTTCAGGCGTGAATAGCGTACAAACTGCTT
>DAOLHH010000034.1:0-5123 GCA_035329185.1 Candidatus Saccharimonadota bacterium
TCGTACATTGGGTTCTCATCCAGATTCTGGATGTCTTTTCTACTTTTCGTTGCAAACAACGAGGGCAGATGTCCTAGACCACTAGACGACGGGACCACGTGAGTGGAAATTATACCAGTTACAGAGACAAAAATCCAGCGGTGACACAACACTATTTCATGTATAATCGCACTTATGCTTTTTACGACACTACTCGTTTTACACGTTATAGCTGCGATAAGTTCTCTTGCGTATATTGCAGGGAGCCTAAAACAAAATGACCAGCTACAGCAACGTGTTTCACTTCATTCTCTGACAACCTCTCTCATTTCAGGAATAGTACTAGCCGTTATTTCGGATACGACCGCTCACAGCGTTTTATTGCACGCTATCTTATACCTCGTCCCGTACTCACTATTGTTTTTCATATCGGTTCGCAAGTCTTCGCTCAGAATCAATACACTCGAATACGCCATGCCAGCAATCTCTTTTTTTGGTCTATTCCTGCTTAATTTTAGTGCGCTTTAGATCTGAAAAGCCGTCATACAGTCGTTGTTAATTTAGTATGCGCTGTGGTAGGCATAAGCACGCTACGATACATGTATGGAAAAACCCGTGTTGTTCGGTCGCATACCAGAAATCCATAATGAATCTACACACGAGCTTGCACGTGAAGCGTCTTTTTTAGCTGATTCGGTAACGATACCCAAACCAAAATATCATCGCCTAGTTGGCTCTATTGCGATTGATGATGAATCTACGTGTGATGTTGACGATTCTATGGCTGTAGAGGAGCTAAGTGAATCTGAGACGATTATTCGCACTTCGATAACTGATGTTGCATCAGTCATTCCACAAACAAATGCAATCGCGCGCTATGCACTCGCTATGGTTGAATCGGTGTATGCGAAAAACGGACTGCTCGAAATACCGATGCTACCTGAGCGAATTAGTCATGGGGTCGCGTCTCTGCACCCGGACCAGCCACGACCCGTACTTACAAGTGTTATACACTACAAGCTTGGAGAAACCCCAAAGCTCCTTGATATTCGCAAAGAATTCACACAGCCTGAGCGAATGACAAAACAGCATATAGCATTGCTTCGAAAAGGGGAATTGCAAGACCCTGAAGCGCTCACTCGGTATAGACGACTCTCACAAGCAGCATTATTACTCGCTAAACGTCGAGAGCAACGAGCAGGGCTACAGCTGAGCGGAGGACAATCCAATCGATATAAGGGGGAAGGTGACGAAATTTTTGAGTTCACTCAAGACTATATTCCACCTGATGTTACGGTTCGAGAGTTTGCAATTATCACCAATGAGCTTGACGCTTCGTTCTTTCTTGACTATCGCATACCGATGCTGTTTCGTGTCATGGGCCCTTCAGATGAACGAGCTCGATATGCGATCACTCCTCTTATACATACAGCACTCGGGGTAGATCTATATACTCACAATACGTCACCCCTTCGACGTATTGCAGATTATATGCATCATATGAACTTTGATGCGTTCATTCATGATAAAGCTTTTCCATTTAGTTTAGATTTTCTTGAGAATTACAGCGAATTAATAAATACCGTACGTGAACATCGGCGAGCTATCGGTATAGACAGGGCAGCACATGTATTAAAACAGTACGGTTTCAAGCAGGCGACACCTTATGTCGACCTTTCTCAGTCTTCACACAATCGAACACATAATCCTAAGAAACTTGCACGACACCTTTTTCCAAAAGAGACGGGTCAACATGAGCGCTACCTGCAATCACTCTCAAAAAAGACTCTGAGTGAGTCGCCACGATTATTATTAGAAACACTCGAACATGCGCAAAACAGCGGTGCTGTTGCTTACAAACATGAAGTGAAAAAACGACGTGGTGAATTTCATGCTCAGACTTATATTTTCTTACCGGAACAAATGCACCTCGTACATGTAGAGACCGTAGACAAAGATAAAAATCGAGCCCCTATTGCAAATATGGAGCTTTGTCTGCGAGGCATAACAAAAAAACAGAGCGATACAAATCAACACCACGAAACAAACGGAATGTTACGGATTTATCCAATATATGCAGGGGAAACCACCTGCGAGAAGACTATCTTTTCGGCGATGACAAATCATGCGCACCGAAGTGGCATACAACTCACCGCTGTACGCACCTATTTACTCCTTAGGCACCAGAATAGTTACATTTACGCTACGGAGTATAAAGCAGGGGAGAGTGGGGAAATACACTTTGTTGGTTACGGCACTTCTAAACCTCGTGCACGTATTGATGGGATGTCAAAAGCAACTGAATGGCTCAAACTTCAACCAGACGCCCATGACTATTCGTCGCTTTCGTCTTCTATCTCATGACCGATAATCTCTTCGAGTAAGTCTTCTATGGTGACTATACCGGCAATCTTATCATCCTTTTCAACAATCAACATGTGTCGCTTGGATGCAATAAATTTCCTAAATAGGGTATCGAGCGCCGTCATTGAACCAATCGTTACTGCTTTGTGTTTTGGAAGCTCAGAAACTGGCCATGGGCGCTCATCAAAATCAATATCAACAAGATCTTTGAGCATTATAAACGAATGACAGTTAGTACCATCACGATTGAATATCGGGATTCGGCTCCAATTCTGGTCTTTAAGCTCATCAACAAGCCGACCGTCTACGACGCTGTCGTTATGAAGATGATAGACATGCTCAACAGGTGTCATAATTTCACGTACCTTTTTTTCACTCAGTTGCAAGGCATGCTTTACTATCTCTACTTCATCCTCATCGAGCTCACTCCCTGGTCCGATATGTTCAGAGATGATAAGCCCGAGTTCGCGCCGGGTGTGCAACACGTGCGCTGATTTACCAACAAGTCTATTTAAGAGAAGTTCTAAAGTTTTCGTTATGGGATAAGCGCTGTAAGCAATGACACGTATCGGTTTTGAAAACATAGAAATCGCTTTGAGCGACCTACTAACTGCAATTGCCTGAGGTGTAATTTCAGCAAATACTACAAGCAACAAGGTGCTCACGATAATCGCCGCAAACCCATTAAGCCCATCCGTTAAAACTACAGACGTAGCTGACGCAAACGCAACATTAGCAAGTAGTATGCCTGAGAGGTAAAAGTGCACATTCTTACGAATCGGTAGAGCACGTTTTGCGTCCTTATTACCTATTTTTGCTTTGCGACGTAAATCTTGCACGTCGAGCGATAGGAGTGCCACATTTAACCCAGAGCAAACTGCTGATCCCAAAATGAGACAACCGGCAGCCATATATATCACAATATTGTGCATGAATGTATCTAGTATACCAGCCCTTGTATTCAAGAGGACAAATGCGGATAATAAACGTAAGCGTGTTATATACGCGTATTTTGTTTATGGGATTATTTTCAAAAAAGAATTCGGGTGGGAACGGTGTTGGATCCCAAGATGAAAAGCAAAAAGCTGACATCATAATCAATAGTATTGATGACGGCGTGGTATTGGTTGACGCAACAAATGTGGTCCTCGTTTTTAATCCAGCAGCAGTCGCTATGAGTGGCTGGTCTCAACAGGAAGCGCTAAACCTCGATTATAGATCTATCGTGAGGCTACTAGATGACAAAGGTGAGCTTAAGGATGATGCCTCAAATCCTATACAGCAAGTGCTCGTATCTGGCAGTCCTGCAAGAGACAATACCGCGGTACTCCAGCGTAAAGACGGCAAACAATTGTCTGTAGATATTAGTGTATCGCCACTTTTAGACACCGCAGGCAAAGCAACAGGCGCGGTGGCAATAATTCGCAACGTTGAAGAACAAAGAAAACAAGATAAACAGCGTGCCGACTTTATTAGCACAGCCAGCCACGAAATGCGTACGCCCGTAGCTGCCATTGAAGGCTACCTCGCACTTGCGCTCAACGACCGCGTGGCATCTATTGATGCCAAAGCACGTGATTATCTCGAAAAAGCCCACGCGAGCACTCAGCATCTAGGAAAACTTTTCCAGGATCTTCTCACGAGCGCAAAAGCTGAAGATGGCAGACTCTCTAACCATCCGGTCATTTTAGAAATGAGTGAGTTTGTCGAGAAACTCGTCGAAGATTTACGTTTTACCGCCGAAAAAAAGGGTCTCGGGCTTGAGCTCTTGATGGGAGGCCAGCAGTCAAACGCAACAAAAAGTATTGATGCAAGCAAGAAGTTAGTAAAACCACTCCTCTACGTTCATGCCGACCCCGAACGAGTCCGTGAAGTGATAACAAATCTTTTTGATAATGCAGTTAAATACACAGAGGCTGGAAAAATATCTGTAGGCATAACCGGCGATGATCAGGTTGTTCAGCTAAGGATTAGTGATACTGGCCCTGGTATACCAAAAGAAGACGTTCCGCATCTTTTTCAAAAATTTTATAGAGTCGACACGTCAGCAACGCGTACCATCGGCGGTACAGGTCTCGGGCTATATATTTGTCGAAAAATCGTTGAACTTTATAGCGGTCGTATATGGGTTGAGAGCGAAACCGGTACCGGTAGCACCTTCTACATAAATCTTCCACGTATTCCAAGCGAAAAGGCCGTAAGAATGCAAACGCAGGAATCTACGGTACAACCGGAAATCCAAGCGCCGTCAATATTATGAAGAAAGTAGCTTTAAAATATGAAAGAATGCTACAATGCAACTAATGCTTAAAGAATCAGTAATAAGGAGAGGGTAATGGCAAAGATTCTGCTCGTGGAGGATGACAATAATTTACGCGAGATCTACGAGGCGCGACTTATGGCGGAAGGATACGATATTGTATCTGCTCGGGACGGCGAAGAAGCGCTCAGTGTTGCCATAAAAGAAAAACCTGATCTGATTATTTCTGATGTCATGATGCCAAAAATAAGCGGGTTCGACATGCTTGATATCCTCCGAACTACCGAAGAAACCAAAAATGTTAAGGTGATCATGATGACCGCTTTGTCACAGGCTGAAGACAAGGCTCGCGCAGAAAAGCTAGGAGCTGATAGATATCTGGTCAAATCACAGGTTACGCTTGAAGATGTCGCCAAAGTTGCCAAAGAAGTACTCGATGGCACATCAGTAAATACACCAGGTACTGCGACAGCCAGCCCAGCTCCTGTTGCCGAACCAGCAACACCAACTGCTTCGACTC
>DAOLHH010000034.1:5223-8565 GCA_035329185.1 Candidatus Saccharimonadota bacterium
CTTCGACTCCGGCACCTGCTCCAGAACCAACTCCAGCGCCAGCACCTGAACCGGTAGAACCAGTTGAGGAAGCTGAACCTACCTTGCCAGCATCATCTGCTAGTCAAACAGTTGCAGAGACAGAGGAAAAAGCGATAGCAGCACAACTTGAATCCATCATTAATCAGAGTGTCGCAGAAGCGGCAACGACGGGTGAACCTGCCAAGACAACAGAGAGTAATCCAGTACCAACACCACCAGAACCAACTCCAGCACCAGCTCCAGCAATACCACAGAAAAAAGTTATTGAACCTATTAGTGACATGACTGCAAGTATGGCTCCAAAACTTGAAGAACTTGCTGCAAAAGAAGCTGCAAAAGAAGCAGCAGGCGCATCGACTGCACATGTCGCACCCGTACCAGAAGATAAGATAGACCCAAACGCAATCGCGCTATAATACATACTATGAGACTCAATCGCTATATAGCGAGTCACTCAACACTATCACGTCGTAAAGCAGACGAATTAATAGCTGCGGGGAAAGTTAAGGTTAACCGCACTACTGCTCATCTTGGTACAGAAGTACAAGAGGGAGATACAGTCATCGTAGATGGTCAGCGACTAGAGCCAACAAAAAAAGCAAGCATTGTGGTGCTACTGCACAAACCGGCAGGTTATGTGTGTAGTAAGGACGGCCAGGGTGCACCTACGGTATATGATTTAATTTCACCCAACCTCCACTATCTCAATATCGCTGGGAGGCTTGATAAAGACTCGAGTGGTCTCGTTATATTTACGAATGACGGCACATTACTGCAAGCGTTGACTCACCCAAGCAACGACAAAGAAAAAATTTATCATGTCGTGCTCGCAAAACAACTCGAAGACGGCGCCATCGCCTCGTTTGCGAGCGGAGTTAACATCGGTGATGAACGTACAAGCAAGATGAGCGTCGTACCTTTGAACAATAAAAATACATATGAAGTCTCAATACATGAGGGACGAAACCGACAAATCAGACGAAGCTTCGAAGCGTTGGGATATAAAGTAGAGCAACTTCACCGCATTAAACTTGGTCAATACGAAATTGGGCGCCTCGCGCCAAAACAGTATCAGATTGTATAGTAATCTGTTAAAAATATGTTATAATTTACACAATACTTAAGAGACGTTCGTACAAAGTTCTACGAGTAGAGCAGTGAAAGTCATTAAAAGGAAAAAACTAAGTCTCTATGAAGAAAAGTCACGTACCAATTGTAGCCATAGTCGGTCGAGCAAATGTGGGCAAAAGCAGTCTTTTTAACGCGCTCCTTGGGCGCCGTGAAGCTATTGTGGCTAATGAACCCGGAACGACACGTGATTCTATTACTGCGAAGGCAGAGCTAGAGAGCGGAAAACAGTTTTGGCTCGTTGATACTGCGGGTTTAAAAGACGCTGCTGATGCATTTGAGCTCACTATTCAGGACCAGATTGTCGAAGCTGCAAACAGCGCCGATGTCATTCTTGTCACCGTAGACGCCACTACCATCATCACCGATGAAGACCGCCGTGTTGCGAAGCTCGCATTCAAGAGTGGTAAAAAACTAATTCTACTCGTCAATAAGTGCGATAAAGCTAAGAAAAACCAAATCGCGCAATTTGAAAAGCTTGGCATCAAACCGCTCATCGCAACCAGTGCTACGCAAAAACGAGGCTTCGATGAGCTCGAAGAAGCACTTGACGAACTTCTCCCGGTAGCAACCATTCAAGAAGCTGATGACCGTATTCGCATCGCATTGCTCGGACGTCCAAACGTGGGCAAGAGTAGCTTATATAACGCCCTCGCAAAGAAACAGCAAGCCATCGTCGCCGATCGTGCAGGGACAACAAGAGATGTAAATCATACACTTGTTAAGTATATGGGCAGGGAATTAGAGATTCTTGATACTGCGGGCATTCGTCGGAGCGGTCGCATAGAGAAGGGTGTCGAGCAATTCAGCGTCTTACGGTCTCTTCAAGCTATAGAGCAGGCAGATATCTGTTTTTTACTGATAGATGCGAATGAGCTCAGTGTTGCACTCGACCAGAAAATCGCCGGCCTTATAAAGGAAGCAGGCAAGGGGCTCGTGATCGTCGTCAGCAAATGGGATATCAAAGAAAAGGATGCCTTTACCCGAGATGATGTCGCCCCTGGCATAGCATATGACTTCAATTTCGTACCTTGGGCTCCGCTCATATTCACCAGTAGCGAAACGGGCAAGAACGTCACCAAGCTTTTCGATTTAGCGCTTGAAATCATGGCGCGTCGCGCGCAGAGTATTACAACAAGAGAATTGAACAATTGGCTAAAGCGTGTGACTGATCGCGTACCGCCTGCAGGACTTAAAAATCGCTTGCCTAAACTGCGTTATATGGTTCAAGAAGAAGGCAACCCTATTCCTGCATTCAAGATTTTTGGTTCTCAAACACGATTCCTCCACTGGAGCTACCGCCGACACATGGAGCGCATGCTCAGAGAGCAGTGGGACTATATCGGCACACCGGTACAGCTTTGGTTCATTGACCGCGACCCACCTCCTGAGAGGAAATTTAAAAATAACGGCAACAGAGATAAATACGTCGATTCCCCAGAGTAATCTTTTATGTCGAACATGCTTGAGGAAACTAAGTATTACGTCCAGACTCACAATGCGAGCTTTGAGCTTCCATACGTACATACCCATAAAAAGCTTGATGAGTACCTAAAGCAAATGGTGCAAGAAAATCCACAGGTAAATGATGTGGTGGCACTTGCAATATTCGATTTCAACACAGAACTAGAATATAGCGATTTTTCAGATACAATGCGTCGTATCGAGGGCGACAAACTACCCGAAAGTATCACTGAAGAAGAAATACTTGCTACATCGTGGCGTGCAGACATTGAAATTCCTGAACTTGCGCATACATCGTTTAATCTCGCTTACGACGCGATAGAGCCAGTAACTTTTTGGACCCCACAATCTGACAATAAAAAGGTACCTCTGCTGCTTGCGCCAGTAGTGACCGAGCCAACTCACGAATCTCCAAGAATGATACAGCAAACCTTATTTGAAAAAGGCATCGTAGTTTCTATACATACAATCATCTGCTCGATGAGAGGCTCTGGTTTTGATCCCATTTATCACGGACCCCGTCAGACCGAATACACAGAGCAACACTTCGGTTTATTCTTGCGTAAAAAATCAGGACTCGATACATAAGTCAACCTTATCATGATGCTTTTGCACAACCTTCTAAGGCAAGGCTATGCGCAACTCCGATAACAGCTACGAAACACTACGCATAAACACTTCATTTCCTGTACACTGACTCTATATGGGTTTATTTGATAGAAAGAAAAC
>DAOLHH010000034.1:8665-10031 GCA_035329185.1 Candidatus Saccharimonadota bacterium
TGATGAACCTGAGTGGGGAAGCCGTTCAGAAAGTGATGCATTTTTATAAACTGCAGGGCGCAGACACACTAGTGGTATATGACGAACTAGATATTGACTTTGGTGTGATTCGCACACGAAACGGTGGTAGTAGTGGCGGTCATAATGGCATCAAGTCGCTCCTTGCGCACACAGACGATACCTTTGGCCGTATTCGCATCGGTATCGGTCCCAATCCGCCAGCTGGCGGATCCAAGAAGATATCGACAGCAAATTTTGTTCTCCAAGACTTTTCGCCTGAGCAAAAAGAGGCGCTTCCGAAAATCATCCGAGAAGCATGTGCAATGATAGATGAACGAACGGTCGGCCCACTCGCAGACCGCACCGTGCCAGTACTTTAGCGGATACGCTTGACTGACCCGTCTTTCGTTATTCGTATTATTTGAGAAGGTGTTCGACCTGACAAATCTCCACCGTCGACATAGAGCGCTATTTTTTCACCGAAAAGTTCTTTCGCCTGTTGCACACTGGTAACAGTCGGTTCTCCGGCGAAATTCGCACTGGTCGTCGCCAGTGGTCCCGTTTCTTTCAGGAGCATTCGTAACTGCTCGTCTACAGGAATACGCACCGCGAGTGAACGCAAGCCCATATGCAAATGTACGAGCGAATCTGGAGCTGACAAGATAACACTCACCGGAGCTGGCCAGTACATTTCTGCACATGCGATTTCGTCTGCCGGAAACCCGAGCGCTAAAAGCTGTTTCGTATCAGCTGCGATCACCGTTCCAGGCTTGCCATCACGATTTTTGAGATTATACATAGCGTTTACCGCTTGAGGGTTAAAAACCGAGCACGCAAGCCCGTAGACTGTATCTGTTGGTAAAACTACGACGCTTCCTTGCTCAATCGTTTTCAATAGTTGAACATCGTTCACTGAATTATATCCGTTCCAGAATATGTAACCCTCTATTGTACTGTTCTTGCAACTTGCTGGCGACGATGTCTAGGTCTCGCAATGGAGCCTCAAAGGGCTCACCTACCGTAACGACTACGGTTGGTCGTGCATGGTACCCACGCACTCGTCCCTTCACAATACCAATGGGAAGCATCGGCACTCGATTACGACGTGCAATGAGATTTGCTCCTGGAAGTACATCTTCAACTATATCCCCATCTTTACGTGTCCCTTCGGGAAAAATAACGAGTTTCATATCTTGTTCACCTGCATCAGAATTACTACCAAGCACGAATCGCCCCCATTTTAAAAACATTGGTTGCCATCGAGGATCGGACGACATGTCTCGGTCGATAGGGAAGGTACGCATTTTTCCGTACAGTCTCACGGTGAAGGCATTCTCCATATTCTCACGTTTTGACATGAAATACG
>DAOLHH010000035.1:0-9947 GCA_035329185.1 Candidatus Saccharimonadota bacterium
TGCTTGTTCGTAGTCGTGTATATTTTCTTAGCAATGTTTTGCTTCCTTACTTCTACGCGAGCCTCATCGTGGCGTGGCGCAAGCATGAGGTAACCAACAAACATAGAGTCCGCTAGCTTAGGATCAATCTTCCACAGCCTATGGAGTATTGCCATAGCGGCGTGGTCGTACATGTGCTGGCCCGAACCTGTCGTAGTGAGATTAAATAATGTGAGGAACAAGATCGTTTTAATGGTTGGATCATCTTTATCATCAATGCCGATTAAAAGTGGTAAAACGTTGATTACTGCTTCTAACCCATCACCATACTGGTAGTCATAATTTTCTTGCATTGGCAGTAATGCGTATTGAAGCAATATATCTTTGCAATACTTTTTTTGCTCGTCATCCATAGAGTCTTGGTAATCTCTAATTAATGAAGCGCAGGAATAGGCTGGAGTTGCTCTGTCTATAAAATCAGTCACGCCCTTTTTGGAACCTTTTATATCGTCGAATATTTCTTTAACCTCATCAATAACTGCAGTTGGATTGTCGTTATATTGAGGATAGTCCTTTACTTTTTCATCACCACGCCATTTCATCGTAGCCCATATCATTAAGCTTGAATGCTTCATCGCATCTTGGCTTTCCTTTAAGGCGGCATTACTAAATGCTTTTAACTTTGGGTCAATTTTGGGGCTAAACCCAATAAGTGTTTGCCCATCTTTCTTCTCAGTAGTTAGTTTCATTTTTCGGCTGTCCATTCGTGAAAGGTACAATCGCCAGGTCTTATCTGAGTTGGACTCTTTGGACTTGGGCGGTAGCTGGGCATAGTAGTTATCCCAAATCGCCCAAATAGTATCCTGACGTCTTTTTACTTCGTCCTTGTCAATGTTATCAACCTGAAACCATTGATAGAATAATGCTTGATTTTCTAGACTGTGATTTCTATGAGGGTCATTACAGGCTTCAATCCGTTCGTTGTCATGAAATTCATTTTCGTAGTCATTGGACGGATAGTTATCTCTAAGCATCATTAGCTCACTTTTACGTGACCTATCTTTCAGTAATCTTCCTGTGTCATATAGAAAAAACTCTTTAGTTTTGAACAATATTGTAGCCACATTAAAAAGTTTTTCAGGGTTTGCAAGTACGACACTAGTCACGACCGCACTGATCGATGCCGATTTTGAATTCTTGAGCAAGTATATGCACATAGCTTCGAGCTCTTCTTGTGATGCAGTTTTTGCATATTCTAAAAGCCACTTTTCAAGTGCCATATGCATAGATTCGAGTATGCCCGTCGAGACGTGTGTCCCTCGATACATCTCCCATAATCGATTACTCATATATTGCTTGATTGGAAGCCCGTCCTGAATAAACACTTCAACTTCATGAATTTCATTTTCACTTAGTTCTGATTTTGAGTACGTAATAACTGACTTATTCGTAAAGGTTAAGATAAAATCAATAGTTTCCTTGGGCGCAAAACGAAGCAACATATAAATGGGCGTCTGATATGAACTAGCGGGAAAATATGCCTGTCGATTCTCTGTAATGCCAAACGATCCTTCAACGCCAATTCTAGGAGAATAGCCGTCATCTTCCTCCTCTTCGTCCTTACTCCAAAATATATTGGCGAGTTGCAGCATTTTAATGGGTATTGCTTGGGCTACCTCAACAGTACTGTAAGACGAAGATAGCATCGCCTCAATGAGCTCATGATATTTGTCACGATGGTGAGTAAGTTTTTTTGATATAACATCATCTGCAATAGTGCTTAGTTCATCTTTAATTTCAGTGGCACCATTTAAGATAGTTTCAATGATGTTTTTCTCCAGATCTCTGGAGCCGTATCCAAAACCACCATCATCGGCTATCTTTTCGTAGTAGAATAGTGCGATTTGGCTCGCATTCTGTGTAGTAGAACCACGTTTATTCTTACTATTCCAATCTTTTATAAGCGGAAGAATTGAATTTAGATGGCTCAGCCCAAGATCTTCCTTGTGATTGTTTATGTAAACAATTATTGAATTCCAGCCACTACCTTTTGGTTTTGTGAATAATGATTTTAGAGATGTAGCTTTGACGCCCAACATTTTAAGGGTGTGTTCATCCACTTGTTTGCATGCGATCCTTAGTAAGAATGTCGTTTTTACTAATAAGGCAGCATCGTCTTGTAGGAGGTTTGCTTCGAGTAGCTCAGAAAAACTCTCAGGATTGTCAGACAGCAAAATAGAAATTATTGCTTCGTCTTGCCAGTGACTTGCGACATTATTATTCCCAATCGTTTTACTTATTAACTTTTTAACAGCTTGCTTATCTGAAACGATTTTACTTGATAACCATGTACGGAATGCACGGCGAATTGGTAGAGAGTCCCCGATGTCCTTATAGAAATCGTCAGGCTCACTAGATTTTAGGAATGAAGCCTCTATAACTTTTTCTAACGCCCACTCTTCATAAATATCATGGGCGATAAAATATCCTAATGCTCCATCGTCATACCCGACTATTTCATCCTCTACAAGTTTTTGCAGTGCCGAAGGATCTAACCCGTCAGATTTTATAAAAAAACTTCCTTGATTCGCTCGTTTCTTTGCTAATTCAATAAAGCATTCTGACCTTCTAATATGGATATTATCTTTGCGGGATGTCGTCTTAGCAATCTGCTTGTCCCATAGTACTTTCTTAAAGTCTGCGAAAGTTGTGTCGGCCGTGATCCCAGTGTAATTTTGCAGGTACTCATTCAAATAAAATGGGTTACATATCAATGACTGTATACGAGAGTCAGCAGGGAGATCGAATGAATATTTTTTCGATAGTTCTTCAATGATACTTAGGTCAACATCCGAGATATCAATTGAAGAAAACGCAATACGATACAGACTGATTAAAAGATATTTTAGGTCATCAAGATAACTTCGTCTTGTCGTAAAGATAATTTTCCACTTATTGTCTAAGAGTAATTTAACGAATTCTTGAAATACCGCAGGGTCATTTAAATCTGATAACTTCTCTGCGGAATCTATAACAATGCACTTTTCTTCGGTGTCTTCGTACGCAGTAATAAAATCAGCGAGAGAGAAATCACCATATTGCTTCACCAGTTCATTTACATTACTAATGTTATTAAATTCCGTAGCTTTAAATATGAAGATTGGGGTTGTAGATTTTGAGAGTTCATATAAATCTTTAATGATTGCAGTCTTGCCAGTACCGCCGTCACCACTTAGAATTACGGGAGTTTTATCTCCCATTCTCTTTATGAGTTCTACTGTTACTGTAGAACGATCAAGCTTAATGTCGTTCTCGCCAAATTTTATATCTGCTTGAATTAAGCCTAAAATATTTTCAGAATGTTGACGAAGTTCATTTATAAGATCGAACACACTCTTACCTAGATCAAAAAAATGTTTGGTAATTGATGCATTTTCTTGTGTTACAAACGGTGATTCGAAGTAACTAGCTGTTCTCCATTCAATTACGACACCTTTAGATTTGGCGTGGGTTTCAATAGCAGTCTTGTACGGCGGTGAAGACCCTTGACCTTGTCCAAAGTCCTGATTGGTGTAGAAGATAATCTTAGTTAAATCCGTGTGGTTCTTCTTTGCGGTATCAATAGAGTCAATAAAATCTTGTTTATGTTTGTTGAGTGGAGTGGTGTAGTACTTCGATTGCCAGCCGATATAATCGTCACCAACTTTTATTGGATCTGTTTCTATACCGGCATGGTTTGCGTATCGTGCAATCCCAAGTGGTAGTTTAAACTCCTGACAAAACAAAAGATAGCACAGCCACTGGAAAGTAGATTGTTCCTTACCGTTAAACTTAGCGTTATAATTTCCCCAGTTTATCTCCTGCATGGTTTTAGAGTTTAGCCTCTCTAGGCCACGTAGCACCTTTCGGATTTACGAAATCTCTAATCTCAAGCATCTTCTATATCTCCGTTTTGGACAAAACTTCCCAAATTTTTGTCGTAATGGTACTCAACTACATCTCCGTTTTGGAGCATATTTACAGCTTGTTCAATAGCGAGTAGTGGAACTGAATACCACTCACTGGGAGTATACTCACGACCGTCTTTGTCTATGATTTTTAGATCAACCTTTACATCGGCAAAAATGCGATGGATAAAATGCTCAACTTTTTGAGGATTGTAGTCGCCAGTAAGTACGTAACTATCAACAACTTCAACACCCGACATTAAATACGTCGGATCTTTTTCGGCATCCTTAATTCGTTCCGTAATCGTAGTGGTAGAAAACCCTATTTTATGAAGATCTTTAACTGAAGTAATCTTCTCGTCACTGCTCTTTGACGAGAGCACATAAATATATCCCGCCACAGAGTCACTATCTTCAAGCTGGATTTCGCCAGTGTATTCTTTATCGACTACGACATACCCATCATCATAGAGCTGACTCGCAAGTGATCGTAGGAACATGTTAGATTCTGTGCCATTTTCGAAAATTACTCTAATGCGTTCTTTTGCTCTTCCATGAACAATCTTTGCTTCACCTACGGCATCGATATAGCACATAAGACCTCCGCTTACGAAATAGCGTTTGGGCTGGAGTGAGGTTACGTTCGTGAATCGTACAAGTTTACTGAAACCATCTTTGAGTTTAGATTGTTGCTCTGCAAACCCGTCTTTAAAGCTTGCGAAATCAGCTGCTGGTTTGCGTTTTGCAACGTATTCGGGGGAAGCCTTAATGCCCGTGCTGGGTACATGTTTCATTTTCAGTATGTCATCACCAACACCTTCAAATAATCCAAAAGTATCTTCTGTGAATAATTCATCAATCGATTCAGGTGCTTCTGGAACTTCCAGTAATCCAAGACTATCGACAGGTTCAAGTGCTTCGACTTTATCTTTATTGGCTTTGATTGAATTTAATCTTGCGGCAAGCGATGCCTCACTAATGTCAGTTGCGTTTATGTCTGGTAGGCGATCATTTGTTTCGACAAACTCCGTAATCTGCCTAAATGATGCAGTAAGCCTATCGTCAGGAGTTATCGGCTTAGCTTTCTGAGGAGCTGTAAAAAGACCATCAGCATCTGATTCAAATAGATTTACAAGGTCATCAGAAAAATCCATTATTTTTGTTGTTCCTTTTCTCGCAACCATGCTGCTTTACGTGCAGTTAGGTATGCCTGTGCTTGAGCTAATAGCTTTTCACTTTTATCACTTGTATTAAGCGCTGGGTACTTTCCGTTATGGGCAACTACGAAAGCTTTAATTTGCGGTACAAGCGCAAGTGCATCTTCGTCGCTCATATCAATTCGGGAGCCTGCAATAGTATCCTGAATGACACGGAACACATCAACTCCAACTCGCTTAGATATAACTTCAAATGCATGCTGGAATGGATTGATTGAGTCAATCAGATCGATACTGAGTTCATCTAAGTTAACAAAACTATTGGCAAGAGTAATGAATTTCTTGTCACCATCTTCAGTTATCTTTGCCGTTTTGAATGCTAGGTTGCTTGCAAGATACTGGCGAGTAACTTCTACTTCCTCTTCTGTAAGGCCAGGCAATCTTTCACGTATAATTTTGGACTGCAAATGCTTCATATAATCACCCGTATGGCCATTAGCAGCTGCACGTTGAATTTGCGTATCTTGTAATACTGCTGCTGTTAAGTCTTCAAGTTCGGTTGCTAGAATATGTTTTACACGATCAGATGGTGGGTTCTTTAGACCTTTCACGAACACTTCACCAGCTTTCGTTTTCTGATCAGGAGAAGTACGTGGAGTGAACGTGAAGTTTGGAGCGAGAACTTGTTCCATTAGTAATGAGGCCGTTATCGCTTTAAGCATATTGTTAACCGATACCTGTATATCGTCACTTGTACCGTTTGGTTGGACTATGAGATTTGTAAATTGAGCATGAGATTTGTTGTAGCTATCACGGGTACATCGGCCAATAATCTGAACTATTTCTGTGAGACTTGCTCGGTAACCGATTGTTAATGCTTGTTCACAATATGGCCAGTCAAAGCCTTCTTTAGCCATACCTAGTGCGATGATAATATCTACACCAGCGATATCATTCTTGGCAACTTCACTAAGATACTTGGTAATTTTTGCACGGTGCAACGGATCGTCTTCCACTAAGTTAGCGACTTTAAGTTTACGGCCGTCTGAGGTCTCGATGATTTCAATACCCGTAGTGCTGTCCTGTTCAATCCACGTACCAATAAGGTCAAATATCTGAGTCACTTCCTCGTGTTTGCCAACCTGTGTAGACTCCTTAGAGTTCACATTTGGAATGTGTATGATTGTCTTTTTGGTAGTATCGAGGACGGCTTCTAATGCACCGTCATCGAGATAGCTACCAGTATAGAAGTGATAGCCAATACCAAGCGTTTTAAGGTATGTGTAGCCATTAAGCTGTTCGTAATAGGTATAGGTAACTTTATCAAATTCCGACTCGTCCTCTGGCGTCAAGATTGGTATTGCATCGCCACGGAAATAAGAACCTGTCATAGCAATTATCTGAATGTTAGTGTCGTTCATTACTGGGTGAAGTAATTCACCTAGACGACTATCTTCGCTTACTGAAACATGGTGGAATTCATCAATGGCCAAAACTGTATCGTTGAATAGCTCCGTGGGAAGATCTTCGGACTCAAATGCAAAACGAAGTGTAGCATGTGTGCAAACAAGAATTTTGTCATCCGATTTCATGAAACTCGTAAATGACTTTACTTTTGATTTGTCATCACCAGTGCCAAGACAAAGGTTATTTCTATCTTCTACTTCCCAGTCTGCAAAGAAGCCTGCATCCGAAAGATTTATGCTTGCGAATGAAGAACCGATAGACTTTTCAGGTACAGCTACAATGACTTTTTTCTTGCCTTGATTAATAAGCTTATCGAGACCTACATACATGAGCGCACGAGATTTACCAGAAGCAGGCGGTGCTTTTATTAGTAGATGGTTACTGTTTCGCTTTTCGAATGCACGGCGTTGCATTTCCCGCATTCCCATATTGTCTGTCTGGGTGCTTTCACCAGTCTGCTCATACGTTACATCAATGATATTTAAGGTCTCTTCGTTCATTTTGTTTTCTCCTTTTCAGCTTTGGTCATTTGTTCGTATAACGAAAACAAGTCAGCGAGGCGTTCTTCGTCATTGCTGTATGGTTTTGGCCGATAAAGTCTATCTACCGCAAGATCAAGTTCATGATGCGCTTGTCTCAGATCTTCGGGCATATCATCAGGATCGTACATATTAACAAGTGTTAGTTCACTGTGATTCTCACGAGCAAATAAGACTGCACGTACTTTTGATTCAAGTTCATCCTTTTGATAGTCGAGTAGTTTGTTTAAAGGAAAGGTGTTATACACAATTGCCGATGAGTACCTGATTCGTGTTTCAAGCTGGCCAGCAACGGATCGCACCCAAGTCATGTGCATGCGTGAAGAAATTATTCCGAAAATCCACAATGGTGCATCTGAAATTACAAACGAAGCATTATTAGGAACGGTATCTGATGGGATGTATCCGCAGGGTATGTACTCTCGACGTTCGGATGATGTTGAGGGCATTATAATTGAATTGCTTGGTGGCATTACAAATTCACGAAATTGATACGATTTCCTAGCCATTGCTTGTGCGCCAGTATCTTTACTCTTGAGCCTGAATGCCTTGACCTCGTCTACACGTTCTTTTATAAACGGGATCTGATATGCTTCATCAAAGTCAGAGTCAGATATCCATAAACACCATCTATTGTTGTTGCTTAGGTAATCCTGCCCGCTAACAAATTTCTTCACAAACTTTGCGATTCGAGGATCTTCGGTTATAGCCTTATCCTTAGTGGCCGTATCAAAAATTAGGAATCCACCATCGACTGGTTTACAACCATATCCCATTTTCGGAATATCTGATAATGGCTTTGATCGCTTTGTAATAATTATATCGGCACCGTTACTTAGATAAGCATTTATATGATCTACCTCTGCACGTATGAGGTTATCGTAGATGTATTTCTTGGCTTTATTATTGGAACGTAAGTTAATAACTACGACAGTAACTCCAGCTACATTTCGTGCACCATTAGTCCACTTGAACGATGTGTATGCAAACCCAATCTCTACGTTTTTATTAAATATGTATGGCCACAGTAATGCCACTTGCTCTCCTTGGCATATTGAGTTTGTGGATACGAATGCTAACTGTGCCTTGGTGCCTTGAATGTAATCGGCTCCGAGTTTAAACCATGCAGCTATCAGGTCAAGATTTTTGTAGTTACGAAAGCTACTGAAGACGTGTGTCATATCACGCTTCTGGTCTGCGTCTTGTAGGCTCGATCCTAAGTAAGGTGGATTACCTATAAGATATATTTCATCCCAGTATTTCTGCTTTAAGTCTTCATCACTGATAAGTGCTTCTTGTTCATGCTCTTGCTCTAGTTCAATTAGATATTGCTGGTCTGGTTTTTGCTTATCTAGGGAGTGCTGAATATTTGGACAAACATCATTCCAATCAATACGCATAGAGTTTCCTTGAACTATTTTTGCATTGTCCTTTAGAGGAATTAAGATAATTTCTTTGCCAAAATGTTCTTCAAACTCAATATTCATTTGGTGCTTGGCAAGATACAGCGAAAGAATTGCAATCTCATGTGCAAAATCATCGATCTCAATTCCGTAAAAGTTATCAAGTTTGATGCGAGACTCTAGCCTACCGCTAAGCATCGCTCGTTTGTAGTCGTCGCTAAACAACCTGTCGATGATTCCGTGTTCTATCTTTCGGAGTTCCTTGTAGGCAATAATCAAGAAGTTGCCTGAGCCACAAGCTGGGTCAAATACTTTTATCTTGCTAATTCTATCCCAAAGTCTTTCGAGCTTCTTTGAGTTATCATAGTTTGCGTCAAATTGTTCTCGTAGCTCATCGATGAATAAAGGCTCAATTGTACGCATTATGTTGGGTACGCTCGTATAGTGCATGCCGTTATTCGCACGATGATCTTCATCGACAATGCTTTGGAACATCGACCCGAAAATATCAGGATTAATTAATGCCCAGTTTTGGTTGCCACAATCAAGGATTAGCTTGCGAGCCTGTGCATTAAATTTTGGAATAGCAATATTGTGCTTCTTGGTATCAAAAATCGTTCCGTTTACGTATGGGAATTTTGAATATGGGCTTGTGAATGCAGATTTATCTTCTGTATCAAGTGAATCAAATAGAGTTCTAAGAAATTCATCGAGATCGCTTCCGTCGGTTTGTGTGTAATCTTTAATTGAGCTTGTGAAAATTGATGATTCTGTCTTACTAAAAACTTTGGTGTCTTCAGCGAAGAAACAAAATAATAGGCGTGAGAAAAACACATTTAAGTCATGGCGAAAGGTGCTTTTTGGATCTGCCAGTTTGTCTCTGTTTACTCGTTCAATCTCCGCATATAGATCCTTCATCTTATCGGCAGCACGGCGATCGGCTACGGCTTCGGTCTTTTCGCTTGTAACTTCATCGCCTGTCCAGCCGTAAAAGAAGTCTACATTGCGATCAATGTCTCGGAGCTTTATATCAAGTGTAGTGTCCTTCTTGATATCTTTTGCAACGAGTTGGTCGTAATCAGTTGCGATTAAATATCTAGGGTTGTACCGAACAACGAGTGGGTCTTTATCTAGCGAGTCGATGACTGAGCGCAAATTACCGCTCGGCACATGCTTGAAATAGACAACGCCTCGTTGCAGGACGTCATTCTCGCTATCCTCGGCGAGATTAAGTGCACCACTACGTAGTTTTGTAATAGCCGATGCAGAACGTCCGTAGGCCGCAAGTAGTTCAAAAATTACATCTTTGGTATAAGATTCACGATTAGCGATTTCGGCTACGTTTCTCTGAGCCTCTGCAAATGTTAATCTCATTGTTTTTTACTCTGTAATTTTATCGCCATATTACACAACATTATACCTTAAATACAGATGTAATAACATCGTTGGCGGTAT
>DAOLHH010000036.1:0-9719 GCA_035329185.1 Candidatus Saccharimonadota bacterium
TCTTGAATTGCTTTCTCGCCCATATAATACTTTGGGTCACGGCCGCTATCTCGAATTTTGATTACTTCTTTTGACGGGTTTAGAAGAATTTTATGCGAAATTATTACCTGCTTTTCAAGTTCTTCCCATGCTTCGCTCTGTAAATAGCCAGCAATCACCACATCAAAATCTCTATTAAGAAAATTGTTTGCCACTATCCCGAGTGTTTCGCCTACAAGTCTCCACTCTGAATACTGCCAGTTCCCATCTTGCTTATAAAAACCACTTATGATCATGTGCTTAATATGGTCTACTTCTATGCATACACAGTGACCGAGCTTTTTAGCTAGTGCGTAAGATACCGTACTTTTTCCTGAGCCGGTAGGCCCTGTTATAGTTATAACTTTATTATTCATATATGTTTAATTATCTCACATAACAAAATCACACTGTTTTATCATAATCATTCTCATTTCCCAACTACTTGCCTGCCCATTCCAATGCCTCATGAACACGGCTAGCCTTCTGTTCGAAAATATATAACCCGCAACAGAGAGTCCGTCAAATATGGGGCGTAAAACTACAAAGAAATAGCTGCACGAAAGCGACATACCTTAGGGGGATTCGTAGATTGAGTTCTTACTTTCTGGCTGGGAATGCATGCCATGGTGGCATACCGTGGAGGGATTCGTAGATTGAGTTCTTTTACTGGCTGAGCATATAGGTCTAATGCCCAATTCATCTACTCAACAACCCAGTGACCAGACTAAAGACAATAGTTAACATTATAGTAACGAACTTCAGTTTGTTGGTTCTCTGTTCCATGGCTGCCACCTTTCTTTCGGTACAAATTTGAGTTTGCTGGTAATAGGCTTTACACTTGCTGGCCACTTCGCGCTGATGAGTTTTTAAGTAGAGGAATCGTTTATAACTCTAAATACATTATACCATAAACGTGAATACTTTACTGCGCAATACAAGACAAATGAGACACTGCAACGAGGTGTTCTCTTACATTCGAAACTTCTCTTGACGTGCATGTGCCGTTGTAAGAGCAGAATAGGGACATGGAGCACCTTTTCTGCTGTCGCATCTGGTTGGGAATGTATGCCATGGCTTTATGCCGTGGAGGGATTCGCCTTGTTGAATGAGCATACACTTCCGACAACGCTTATATTAGTATTGCTCCCTTGAGAGAAATTTCATTAAGCACTTCTATTTTGTTAGATAAGGAGCGTTAAGTATTTTCTCATTGAGTAACTCATATACCTCTTCCATGAGCTGGTTTGCACGCAGTGTAATATCGCGCTTTATTTCTTCGTGTGGCAATCCTGGCTGCAATGTATCATCTATATTTAACTCATTACACTCATATTCAGCATATCCCAAGAGCAACAGTCCCTTGCCCAGCTCAGCAATATCATTACAAACAGCAATGTTATCGTCGTAAAATGCCAACATATCAAAGCCAAACCGCTCTCTAAACATATTATAGTAAATCCTTGAACTTCTCGTACCTCGTTCTGCCCTTATCGCCTCTATTTCAACAAATCTGAGAAGAAAATTTCCTAAAGCAAGCTTAACGTTGCCATTGGCAACGGTGTCTCCCATGTTCACCTTTGTTGCTATATTATGAGCGCGCTTTACAACATCAAAATCTCCCTCTAGAGCAGGAACGTGTACAGCAGGTTTATCTGTTAGCGCCTTTACATCTTCATAGGACACGCGATCTGTTTCGAAAACTGGTTTCAATTTTACATTTTCAGGATCTTCCAAACTCATAGGATAGAATTCCATGCCTGTTGCTGCAATAACTGATCTGTGGCTTTGCATAGCAAACAATCCAACCGGTACATTTAACGAACGTAATAGTCCGCCACAAATACGCTGTTCAAAGAAACCAGACTTTAGATGGTCAGCTGCATTGACAGTGTCATTCCAATCAAAACGATTATCATCCTCGCCTAAAATTACTGCCGACATAGTCCCGTTACCAATCAAGTAAATGTTTGCAACGGACGGATCTTTTATTATTGACTCTATGTCACCACGCGTGGCATCAATCGCAACAAGTGTAGAACCTCCAGCTAGACGTACTCTTTGTTCAAGATCAAGAGCTTCAGCCCTAAAAGCAATTAACTCATTTGTGCCAGCAGGAGTCGTTGGTTCATCGTCCGTAAATGCTGAAGCGATAATTGCGGTGGTGCCATATTCTACTGGTGCTCCATAGCTACCATCTTCATGCATTTGATCCCACTGCCTCATCGCAGCAGCAAATTGCTTTCTATCACTGGCCATCGTAGGCTTCCCTTGCTGCATCACGAAGCGTATAAACTATCGGGTCGACATTAACATGGTATCTCATATAGACCTGGATTAGGTTCAGTAGTTGAAATAAAGTTTCTTTATCATGGCTAGCAAGTAACTCAAGCTTTCCGACCTCTGCAAACATTTTGTCAAAGTAGTCCGACCTAGTTGTGCTACCAAGAACTGCATTATCTATAAAAACACTACCATACGGATCACGCTTATAGGGACCCGTGCGAACCTTCATCCAGTCACTAGACCCTGCACGTCCACCAGGACGAGAAGCATAGTCAGCATCCATAAAAATAATTCCTCGGCCAATGGCGAGCGGAGTACTCTCGAAAGGCATCATTTCATTAGGATTACGCACACGCTCAAACAACCCAATTAGTTCATTGTCTACCAATGTTATCGTTTTACGAAATTCATGTTCGCCCTCATAATCCCAGGGTATTGCTGTTTGAGGATGCGTCGTTTCATTCAAAAAATAAGGTCTGACGAGGTCGTGTGTTCGTCTATGTAATTCATGAGAAGTCTCGTCGTCGAAAAGAGTAGGAAAAAAGTTATCGCGAAGATACCCAAGTATTCTGTTTTGGAGGCCGATACCTCCTTGCGAAAACCGGTATGAAAGAAAGATATTTCTGGCCATTGCGTCGAATTGGTCAGTTCCGTCTTGGGCAATCATTTCTGCTTGAACCGCTCTATCGCCTGGCATTTCGATACCGCTCATCTACTATCCTCTTATGACGCCGTCAACATCCGCAACTGCGACAATACCATCAGTTAAGGCGAGTTTAACTGCGTGAGCTGGATCGATATCTCTGTCTAATACCATAATAGAACCAGGTTTTTGACGGTAACTCGCAATAACTGTGTCAAAATCCGTTTTATTTTCCGGATCATCAGGCTCTGTATGATATATATCAAAATCTCGTTCACCGGTAACGGTAAACACCAGCACAGACTTTCCGACATAATCTCTATGAGGTCCAAATTTACCACCTGCACGATACCTATTTAAGCCAAATAAAGCCCATGTCTCTAATGCTTCGGGCTGGTCGTGAAACAATACCTCGATCGCGGGCTTAATGTATCTTCTGCCCAGCTCGAGACATATGGGATCTTGAACAATCATCATATTATTTTTATCAATGTGTTCAACAACTTTCATTGCCTCTGGGCTTCCCTTACTTTCATTCACCCTTGAAGCAATCTCGTCGACCAAGTCTGCCGAACGATTAATACCTAGCTCTTCAAAACTCGTATGGGCAAAGCCTACTCGTTCAAGTTGGCCACCAATAATTTCTAGATTCGGCATAACTATCTCCTTGTTTTATAAATTACTACTTTTATGCTGCGTTTTCTTAAACACATTACAGAAGAATGTGACGGCTCCGGGACATCCTACACATAAATCAAGTCGAGAGAACATTTCGAGATGATATTGCGAAGAGTTCATTATTAGAATAAAACCACTAAATTAGTTAGCTGTCAATTTTTTTTGGTGTCTCAACAGTCCCTAAAATTGCAGAGGGTCTTAGCCTCATAGTTTTACCACCCCTATTAGGACGATGATCAACGGTATTTACCGTATTTGAGCTTACGCTTCCAACGTAGATGTGGCCGACCTCTGTTAGCTGTTCCCCGGTTAACATCGTAGCAGTCCAAGGCATATCATTTATTTGACTCAATTCAATACTGTCTGGGATAACTTTATTTTCTGTCCTAGCTCCACATATCATAGCCCAGTAAACGGCATAGGTCGTTGCACTTAAAAGATCAATTACTTGTCCGTTGCACTCAATCTTCATCCACTGCGGATCACTTAATAGTCGTTCTTTGATTTCATTATATTTTCCGCCATATAACCCATTCGGGCTCGCATCAATTGCTACAATCTGAGTTACGCCATTTTCTGTATTTTCTGGTACAAATCGAATATCCTTGCCATCAATTCCACTAACGTCAACCATCTTTGAAACTACAACCTCGGCTCTTACCTGGTTGCCTGCGGAGAGCATGCTCAAAAAGTCATCGGATCTTTGATTTAATGCATGAATGGGGTCTTGTTCCCCCAAGAGCACATAACCTCCCCACTGTTCTACACCAGCAGAATAAAAGGGGGAGGCGTTAATTTCAGCCATTAAGACCTTCTTTTTTCATTATTTTTATTATATACTATCCAGAATGATATCACAAGAACGCGCAAGATTATCAGAACAACTAGCCATCAATGGACATGTTGTAACAAGTGCCGAAAAACTTGAAATAGCAAAATTTGAAGCTATCGCGACTGACCTAATAGCTATGGTAAATGCAAATGACCAGCTCACCGATGGCACAAATGCTGGCATGATAATGTGTAAAGACTCTACGACAAAAGCTGCCGGATCGAGACTCGTTCGTCCTATACTTGAGGCGCTATTCCCCGACAATCCATCTGCAGTAGATGATTGGGACATGTACACGGTAAATAGATATGAAACTGGTGCTGTCTTTAAGCCTCACCAAGACTACCTCGAGAAAGGTACTGTGATGATTATAGGCGCATGCGGTACACGATTGATTGACATATACAACAAAGAGCCTGAGGACGATGTATTTAAAACAATAGACGTAACCTACACATTATCTGCGGGTTCGATTTTACTACTTGATGCCGTAAGCGATCTCGGTCACGGCATTACTTGCGTTGAGGGGCCAAGTATATCTGTTGTCGGCGACCTAGCGCTAAGCTTGTTCAGAGACAATTGATCGAAATCTGTCAGAATATAAAATCTGGCCGACTCTCTCAGATAAAACATTCACATAATCCCAGTTTTCCTCAGACGCATAAAAAGTTTGTGTCTCAAGCCCAACGTAGAGTAAGCATGCTAGTAGTCTTCCACTATATTGACGCTGGCTCTTAACCCCTTCACCGTATTTACTTAACACTAGTGATTCCCAGTCAATCCCTTTAATCGGCTCATATATAGGCTCAAAGAAAGTAAGTTTAGCTAAGTCATATGGCTTATCTGCATACATTGCAAAGCCCCAATCAAACACACCTGATACTTGTAACCCATTAAACATTACGTTTCTATTTATCAAATCGTTGTGTGCGAGTGATCTTTCTGGCTTGATTTGTTCACAAAGACCCGCTAAAACCCTATAGGCTGAGTCAAAGGCATTCATAAGATCTCTCCTGCCTGCAAGCTTATGCCTCCATCCGTGTATCCTACTATCCTGATCATCCAGCCTCACGCTTTTTAATAATCCAGTCCAATTGGCGTGCTCACCATTACCCTGCTCATTAAATAGACCATACCCAGAAGTCTGACTAATATCAGCACACATAATTTGACCCACGACGGACGCAAGTACTGGTGCGAGCCTATTCTTTGCAAGGTTACCGGAGTCCTCAAGCACCTCACCTTCAACCCTTTGTGAAATTGCGTAGTAACCTAGGTCGTGATATTCCCCGTAATCATGAAGTCTAGGTATTGGCAGTAATGGGTTGCTAAACCTGTTGACGAATGCATCATTTCTGAAATCATCGTCATACTGACTAAACCTAGCTACCAACGCTTGGTTTGTCGTAGAGTAGCCATATGCCGTAGACCACTCACCGCCGTGCAGTGGTTCAAGCCCCTCAATCTCAACGCCATGATATCTGCTGAGGAATATGCGTGCATCGTCTTGATTAACGTGAAACTTTTTATCTACAGGCATTATTATATTTATCTACTCCAATTAGTAGCCTGCTTCTCGACGCAAAACATCATCAGTGTTTATAAGTCCACCATCAACAATAATATTCGCACCATTTATATATGAGGCTTTGTCTGATATTAAAAACGAAATAACCCCGGCAATCTCTTGAATTGAAGCACAACGATTAAGCGGAATTGTTGGCGATGGCCGCTCCGGCTCTTCACCTGAAGTTTGATTGGTAGTGTCCACCCAGCCTGGCGACACAGTATTCACTCTAATTCCTCTGGAGCCAAGCGTATTGGCTAGTCCTCTTGTGATACTCATTAAACCTGCCTTACTAGCTGAATAAGCATGTAGGTCATAGGCCCCTGTTAGTCCATCAGTGCTGGCAATATTTACTATGCTGTCTCCCACCTTCATTCCTTTAGCAAGTTCTGTGGCCAGAATCATAGGTGCAGTCAGATTCACCTCCATTATCCTGTCCCATACTGATAAATCAGTTTCATCTACCCTGTCTTGATGCCAGAAAGCAGCATTATTCACCAATGCACGTATGCCAAGGCCCTTAAGTTTTTCTGCAAGTTCAATGGTTTCCTCTCTAAGGGATAAATCAACTTTGTGAAAAATAATCCCATGCTCATATGTAAGTTTGAGCGAATTTTCATAGGAGGTATTGTACGTGCCGTGTACCTCATAGCCTTCTTTAGCTAGTTCAATAGCTGTAGCCATGCCAATCCCAGAACTCGCACCTGTTATTGCGACTGCTTTCATTACAACACCATATCATACTTTTGACTTATTCGCTAAGATAGCTACGTTTTACCATTTTTATCTTAGTCGCCTTGAGAAAGCGTGTTACCCTTATTAAGGATTTAATTATGAAAAACTCAGCACGTTCACTCAATGAAAAGGAAGTCATCCATAAACGCTTGAAACCTTTGTATTATGCCGCATTCTTTCAAGGGGTGATTTTTTGGTTTTCGATAGAAAAACTATTCCTGTCCGAGATAGGTTTTAGCAAACAGTTAATTGCAATATCAGTTATTATTTTTTCTGGTGTTAATTTTATCAGCAATTTTCCAATCGGAATATTAGCTGACAGGTGGAGTAGAACCGGAGTTTTAATGATATCCAGCATTTCAATGGCTGTTGCGTCTTTAGCTGGCGCGATAAGTAATAGCTTTTGGCCCTATGTTATAACTTTAGTTCTATCAAGCTTTGCAATGGCAAGCTCGGCAGGTGCGTACGACTCTATTGTTTACGATATGTTGAAAGAAAATTCGATAAATCCTACGTATTTCAATTCATACTACGCTCGATTAAGGGTGTATGACGGTTTAGCTCTCGTCTTTGGATCTATTGTTAGCTCTCTGATTGTCAGTGTTATCAGCCTCGAAGCTGCCTACTACCTAACGGCCCCATTTTCGTTAGCCTCTTTAGTGCTTCTCAAGATGTTTAAAGAGCCTACTGAACACCATTCCAGTAGGGGAAAGAAGCTCCTGCACCATGTTAATGAAACTTTAAACGCAGTTTCGAAAAATAAGACGGTCTTAACGATTAGTCTAAATATCATCATCGCCTCAATAATTAGCTCTATTATTCTGGGCTTTGGACAATTATGGTTTATAGCACTTACGGTGCCCTTGGCACTATATGGACCTTTTGATGGCATGCTACTTTCAAGCTTTACGCTTGGTGGAGTCCTAAGAGAAAGGTTGCACTCCAACAAGGCAGTGGCATTCTTGGCAATAATACTGCTATTCGCGAGTATTGTGATGTTTTTCCGAAATGCCTACGTCATTGTACTTGCACAAACGACAATTCTTGTCGTTTTAATGTATTTTAAAATCACTTTTGAAGAGTTGCTGCATCAAAATCTTAAATCTAACGTAAGAGCAGGAGCGGCTTCTTTGGTGAGCACCGCAAGTAGTGCTATTTTCCTACTTTTCGCTTTCTTAATCGGTAAAGTCAGCGATAGTAGCAGTATTTTTAATGTTGCATGGATTATCCTTGGCTTAGTCCTAACACTTCTTATCACAGGATTTAGACACGAAAGACACCTAAAAAGGAAACAACCTTTAGCTTAAACTGGACGCAGATAGGTACCAACAACATCAGCGACTACCGACATACTCGGAGCCTCTAGGCACTCTACAGCATGAGGTGGACCAAACTCTCCATCAATTAAAAACAAATCACCAGGCCTGACAATAACCGTGTGGTCAATAACTCGAAATGTCTCAGGCTTGTGCTCATCCTGGTCAAAATCTCTTCTATATATCGAAAGAATTCTTGCTCCAGTTGCACTTGCTACTATCACGAGCCTACCGCGCGGGTCTATGTGGGGCTCAAAAGTGGCACCAATTTTATCGTATCTATTAATTCCGTAGAGCTCCCATTCATCACGAGCATTCGGATTATTTGTAAGAAGCAAATCGACTGCAGGAGCTACGAAGGCCCTGCCTATATCTAGCGTTTTTTTACTCCTTGCTATAATCATCGATTTCATGTTTTCCAAATTATCAACGCCCGCTTGTGCGTCAGGGTCAAAAACATCTTCCTCAACCACTCGCTGCATTTGTTTGACTGCTGCAACATCGAAGGGCAAGCCTAACTCTGCATAAGACGTTAGCGCATAGCCATCGGTCACCATGGCATTTGTTATCCGATTTAGAGTATTGTTTAACATAAATATATTATGTCACTTAGCTATTCATGTTTCAAGCTCAAATAGAAACGTTTAGACGTATAATGCGCCAACGGTTTGGCTAAATCAGAGGTAATTGATTCCCGTTTCTAGTTCTCGCTTTCTGGCTGGGAATGCATGCCATGGTGGCATTCCGTGGAGGGATTCGTGCATATAGCTCAAACAACTGAATTAGCTGAGGGCAAGCACAGCTGTCAAAATCGTGAAGTGAGAGATGAATATAAACGATAATTCATAGAAAATAAAATTCTTGCGATCCAACAAGCCTAAAATTCCTAATACAGTCATTGAGGCAGCCATAACGAGTTGCGCAGTTGTATAATTTCCTTCCAAACTAAATGCGAATAGATACGCCATAATCAGCATTGATGCAGCCATTACAAAAGCCAGTAAGTCGTGCAAGCGCCGTGTTTTCCCTATTGCAGGAAAAACACCAAGCAGTATTTCGTTAACTATTGTAAAACTATACGCCAGTAAATTTAGATAAAAGAATTCAATTTTAGGTAAAACAAAGAAAATCATCGTGATAGCAAAAAGTGGCCCGCAAACCCATAACACTGTCCTGAAGTATGTAAGTGTTGTAGAACTGGCAGCTCCAAGCTCGCTTAGTGTAGCTGGATTCATCTTGTCATGATTTGTATAAACAAAATAACACCAACCCACCATTGAAATGACGGTGCCGGCAAAAGCTGGATATGTAGTCCAATGCATTAGGACATTTTACCAAACTAAGAATATTTAAGCGGAAATGAGGGGTTTTTGTATCGAAATCTTGCTTTCTTGCTGGGGATGATAGATGAATTTCAGGAACAATTTAAAAACGCTGGATACTATGCCCACTCCGACATAATGCTTAAGGGGCGGTTGACAGCCAACCCCTCCAGCGTTTCTAAATTATATCAAAATTTCAATCTTGGCTGGGAATGTGTGCCATGGCAACATGCCGTGGAGGGATTCGTAGATTGAGTTCTTACTTTCTGGCTGGGAATGAGGGATTCGAACCCCCGATCACGGGACCAGAACCCGTTGCCTT
>DAOLHH010000037.1:0-8171 GCA_035329185.1 Candidatus Saccharimonadota bacterium
ATTGGTGATCCCAAGGAGAATACTGGTGTATATTCAGCCCGTTTGTCGCAAAAGCGACGGGTGAATAGCGAACTCTATTGCCGCAGTCTTCGACTGTTCCGGCAATAAGATTGGTTCGATTCCTTGAAAGCAATCAACTAAAAAACGCCACATGAATGTGACGTTGTTTAGTTGGTGATCCCAAGGAGAATCGAACTCCTATTGCCGGGATGAAAACCCGATTTCCTAACCGTTAGAAGATGGGACCTTCTGTGATCTTGATCTATTGTCCTAACTGCTAGGTTTGTATCGGGTTTTCATCTTACCGAGATGGCTTGATGACTTTGTTCTGTTAGGCAGAACCGGCCGATTTCCTAACCGTTAGAAGATGAAATCTTTCGCACGCTGTATGTACAACGGTCCTTATTTTAACAGAGGTCAATCATTTTTTCAAGACATAATGCTCGAGGTATGTGCCAGTGTTGTTTAATGTTTTTTTCGATTCAAGCGTCAGCCCGTAACGTTTGAGATTGTCAGATGGGAAAGGAACACCACTGCCAGCAATCACCGGTTCGACTGTTATGAAAGCTTCGCTCACTACTCCAGCTTCAATGAACTGTCGGTAGGTATATGCACCGCCCAATAATAGGCAACGCTCGTAATTACGATATTCATCCATAAATTCTGTAACGCTTATATTTCGATATTCAAAAGAGTCAGTTTTTTGAGAAATTTGTTCAGCGCTCTCTTTAGTTAAGACGACAATGTGTTTACCTTTTGGTTTCGGCTGATGTACATCATAGGTTTTCTTGCCCATAACGTGTAGTGGATATTCTGATGCCATTCGTGTAAGTAAGTTTTTATCTTCTTTTGAAGTCCACGTTTGCGGATAAGGATCGTCTCCCTTTGTTAAGAAGCCATCGGACGTAATTGCTGCCAACAAGGTTATATGCAGGTGCATACTAAGTTTAATTTCCTAGTGATTTATCGTAGAGTCCACGTAAAATCTGACCTGTTACTAAAGATTTTTCGAGCGAACCATCTATCTCAACAAGCAATCCCGAATTTCGGTAAAATTCTATTACAGGTAATACTTTTTCTCTAAAACGATTGAGGCGATTTTGTAGCACATTTCGATTATCATCTTCACGCGGTCCTCTATCATGTGATTGTTGCGAAGCGTCAAACCGTCGCCATACTTCTTGTTCTGGCATGTTCAGGAAAAACACCACTTTTGTTTCGTGGCCTGATTGTTTAGTCGCCTCGAGCGTTGCTTCAGCTTCTCCTTGCACTCTCCCAACTTCACTTAGGATGAGCGGTCGTCCTTGGAGTTCGCTTCTTGAAAGGTACGGTATAACAATTTCCAGAAATAATTCGCTCGGAATGATAGCGCCTGCAGCCATTAAATCATGCACTTTTTGATTACCATGATCATGCCGAAGAATATCCCCACTAGAAATCAGTACCCCATTAAACGCTTCTGCAAGCATAGACCCTTGCGTATCTTTGCCTGCAAACGGAAGACCGAATATGTTGATTGACCCGGTACCAAGCCATTCTTCAATTTTTTTTAAACCAGAAGCATCATACATTACAAAAGTAAGTATAGCGATTTATTAAAGTAAAATAAAATTTGTAAATTCTATGCATAATCTTTTGTGAGAAGTGGTATCATGTCTCTATAAGCATAAGGGTGATGGCATTGCTATGTATAAACATATAAAATTTTTTAAAGAAATAACGCTACCGGACGTACCGCAAGTAGGCGGTAAGAACGCGTCTTTAGGCGAGATGCAACGCAATTTAGCGCCAAAAGGCATTAATCTCCCAAATGGATTTGCCACAACAGCAAACGCATATTACTACTTCATCGAAGAAACGGGCATAAAGGATCAAATCGCATCGTTGCTAGACGGTCTTGATGTAAAGAATGTTCGCGAGTTAAAAAAGCGAGGTGCAAAAATTCGCGCTCTGATTACTCGAACGCCTTTTCCAAAGGATTTTGCAGAAGAAATCGTAACGGGGTATCGTGAGCTAAGTAAAATTTGTGGTCGAAAAAATTTGATTGTTGCCGTTCGATCATCAGCAACTGCCGAAGATTTACCAAACGCATCGTTTGCCGGTCAGCAAGAAACCTATTTGAACATCTCTGGCGAGCAGAAAGTATTACAAAAAGCACGAGAATGTATTGCATCGTTGTTTACGGACCGAGCTATTGTGTATCGAACTGAGCAGGGTTTTGATCATATGAAAGTTGCGCTTTCGGTCGGAATTCAGCAGATGGTTGCAGTACGCTCGCAGTCAGCTGGAGTGATGTTTACCATTGATACCGAGACAGGTTTTAGAAATGCAGTTGTTGTTACGTCTATATATGGGATAGGTGAAAACATCGTACAAGGACGGGTAAGCCCTGATGAATTTACGGTATTCAAGCCGACACTGGCAATACTGAAACGTAAAGTTGGGACGAAAAAGCTCAAAATGATTCCGACTGCCGGTAGTCGTACAAAAAATATCCAAGTACCAAAATTCTTCCAAGAACGGTTTTCAATAAGCGACGAACAGGTGAAAACGTTAGCCAAGTGGGCAATTGAGATTGAAAAGCACTATGGAAAGCCAATGGACATAGAGTGGGCATTAGATGAAGACGATAAAAAACTCTACATCGTGCAGGCACGCCCAGAAACGGTACAAGCACGTGCAGACCGGACCATTATCGAAGAGTATCGACTCAAGGGTGGCTCAAAAGTGCTCGCACATGGTACGAGCGTCGGAAGCAAAATAGCGAGCGGCCGAGTCAATAACATTATGAGCATTAAAGATATTGGAAGCTTTAGAGATGGTGACATACTCGTGACCGAAATGACTGATCCGGACTGGGTACCAATCATGAAGAAAGCAAGTGCGATCGTTACAAATAAAGGTGGGCGAACCTGCCACGCAGCTATTATTTCAAGGGAGCTTGGTATACCCTGTGTCGTCGGAACTGGAAATGCGACACAGAAAATTGCTGATAGAACTCCTGTCACGGTAAGTTGTGCAGAAGGTGACGAAGGCATTGTCTTCGAAGGCATTCTGAAATATGAGATTTTACGTACAAATGTTAAGAATCTGGAACGACCAAAGACAAAAATCATGATGAATATTGGCTCGCCAGAACACGCTTTTGCATATTCAATGATTCCTAACGACGGTGTCGGCTTAGCACGCGAAGAATTTATTATTGATTCGCATATAAAAATCCATCCTCTCGCATTGCTTCGATTTAATGAGGTTACCGACAAAGCAACACGAGCAAAAATTGAAAAACTCACTCGGGGGTATTCGAGTAAGGCACAATACTTTGTGGAAAAACTTGCGGAAGGAATTGCGACTATTGGCGCTGCTTTTTATCCGAACGATGTCATCATTCGTTTTAGCGATTTTAAGACAAATGAGTATGCAAATCTCATTGGTGGACAGCAGTTTGAGCCTGTTGAAAATAATCCAATGATTGGGTGGCGCGGTGCGAGCCGTTACTATTCAGAAGAATATCGAGAGGCTTTTGAACTCGAGTGTCGAGCGATGAGAAAAGTTCGAGATGAAATGGGTATAACAAACATTAAAGCAATGATACCTTTCTGTCGAGACATAACCGAGGCTCACAAAGTAATTGGCGTGATGCAACGTGCTGGCCTAAAACAGGGTGAGAACGGTTTTGAGGTGTATATGATGGTTGAGATACCTTCAAATGTCATCCTTGCGGAACAATTTGCTAAGATATTTGACGGATTTTCTATCGGTAGTAATGACTTAACTCAGTTGACGCTTGGGGTGGACCGTGACAACCATACGGTAGCTCATGTCTACGACGAAAATAATGAGGCAGTCAAGGAGCTTATACGACGAGTGATTGCCGTCGGCAAAAAGACCAAGACAAAAGTTGGTATTTGTGGTCAAGCACCATCTGATTATCCACAGTTTGCTCGTTTCCTTGCAGAGGAAGGTATCGACAGCATTTCGCTTGCTCCAGACACGATAGTAAAAACAACAATTGATATCAAGAAACTTGAAACGAAATCAAAGAAGCCTCCTACGAAAACCAAGAAGTAAAACGCGCAGGTTAATAGTGAGGAGTTAGTCGCAGGAGCAGGGGTATGTTACACTAAAAGATTCGTCAGTAACAATATTCCAAACAGAGGAACCAGTATGAAAGATCAAACGATAGAAACAAGTGTCCATTCATCGTCTTACAAAAGAACGAAGATTATTGCTACGATTGGGCCTGTCTCTAACACGTACGAAACCATCCGGTCGCTCATAAAAGGCGGTGCGAATGGGCTTCGGTTAAATTGTAGCCATGGCACTAATGAGGAGCGAGCAAAACATGTAAAGCTTATACGTAAAGCAAGTAAAGAACTCGGAAAACCCGTTACCATTATCCTCGATTTGCAAGGTCCAAAGATTCGTCTTGGTGATTTTGACGGGGTGGTGCCGGTTGAAGCAGGGCAACATATTAGGCTTGGATATAAGACAGATTGGGACCGTAGTGGTGTTTTGCCCGTACAGTATGACTTAAGCAAAAAAGTGAAACGTGGTGAAAGCCTACTTCTATTTGATGGTCGCATACGTTCAACGGTGACGAGTGTAAAAGACGGCATTGTGCATATTCAGATAGAAAACGATGGCGTACTCATTGCACGAAAAGGTATAAATCTTCCAGATACTGATTTTGGTGGTGATGTCATAACTAAAAAAGATCTTGAAGATTTAGCGTTCGGGTCTACGGCAGATATCGACGTAGTAGCCATGTCCTTCGTGCAAACGTCACGAGATATCGAACAGCTACGACGCAAAATGAGTAATCTAAATTTTAGCGCGAAAATTATGGCTAAAATCGAAACGAAATCTGCAATTACCCACATGGCATCGATAGTGGAAGCAAGCGATATGCTCATGGTGGCGCGTGGTGATCTAGCGCCTGAAGTATCGCTCGAAAGCGTACCTGTTCACCAACGACGTATAGTTGAACTCGGCTTACAGCATGCAAAACCGGTGGTGGTAGCGACGCAAGTACTTGCTTCCATGGTTGACAGTCCAGAGCCGACACGAGCAGAAGTGAACGACGTGGCAAGTGCGGTATTGATGGGCGCAGATTGTGTGATGTTGAGTGAAGAAACGGCCGTAGGAAAACATGCACTTAAAGCAGTTCAAACAATGAAAAAAGTAATATTATTTACCGAGCACCATTCTTCTCATCTGCCATTAGCGGATACGGTTCATCACGAGAAATCTCGACAATCAGCCATTTGTGAAACGGTTATTCACCTGTCAGAAAAACTTTCAGCAACAGCAATCGTCGCAGAAACAAAGTCAGGTGCAACTGCGCTTCAAATAGCGAGTCGCCGACCAAAAATGCCTATCATAGCGGTAACGAGCGATAATCGTGTCGCCCAGCAATTAGCTATTGTGTACGGCATTAAGAGCTACGTTCGACCTGATAGCAAGCTCGCTGCAGCAAAATTGACGAACTGGCTTAAGCTGAATCGAGTTCTAGACGCCGGCGATACAATCGTGTCGGCATCAGGTCAGTATCCAGGAGTTGTAGGAACAACGGACACTATAAAAGTACGTGTCCTATCTTGAAATTGTTAAAAGTGCTTTTGTTTTTTACGTTTCTGTTTTAGAATTTGCATAAGAAGAAAGGGTTGGGCTTGTTTTACAAAAAAACAATACACGATATCGATATTGCGGGAAAGCGGGTACTTCTTCGTGCCGATTATAATGTACCGTTAAATAAAAACGGAACTATTGCAAGTGCATATCGCATAGAGCAAAGTATACCGACTATTCGAGCACTTCAAGAAAAAGACTGCCAAATCGTAATTTGTTCACATCTCGGTCGTCCAAAGAACTCAAATGATAGCTCCTGTAGTCTTAAACCGGTAGCGAGAGAGCTTGCTCGATTGCTTGGAGATGAGGTTATTTTTGTTAATGAGTGCGTCGGAGACGTCGTTAAACAGGCGGTACATTCACTAAAGCCGCGCGGCGTACTGCTACTTGAAAATGTCCGCTTTCATCCAGAAGAAGAATCCAATGATAGTGATTTTGCGAAAAGCATTATTGCGTCGACGGGCGCTGAAGTATTTGTTCAAGATGGCTTTGGGGTAGTGCATCGTGCTCATGCCACAACAGACGCTATAGCACGCGAGCTACCGGCGGTAGCGGGTCTCTTGCTTGAGCGAGAAGTTGATACGATAACAAACGTTATGCAACAACCTGAAAGACCACTAACAGCAATAATTGGCGGCGCTAAAATAACCGACAAAATCGACATTATTCATGCGTTTTTAGATAAGGCAGATGTCGTAGCTATCGGTGGAGCTATGGCGAATACCTTCCTTAAGGCGCAAGGTGTTGATGTAGGAAGCAGTTTATATGATGATACTGAGCTTGATACGGCGCATGAGATTATGGATAAAGTACGTCGTGTGGCTCGTGAGCGAAAATTCGTATTTTACCTTCCACAAGATGGAGTTGTCGCTTCAGAAATAGATAAAAAATCAACGACTCGTATTGTCGACTGGGACGCGCACGTCATTGCAGATATTGAAGCCTATCCTAAACGTCCAGAGCGGAGTGCGTCGCATGTTCAAAAAGACGAAAAAATTCTTGATATTGGACCATTCTCGGGTGCATTTATCGCTGGTGCGCTACAACTTTCAAATACAGTCGTATGGAATGGTACGATGGGTGTTACAGAGGTAGACGCAGTACGCGGTCCTGTTGGACCTTTCTCACATGGTACCGAACTCATCATTGAAGCATTAGCAGGAAAGTTTGGTCACCGACCCTTTAGTCTTATTGGAGGTGGTGATACTTCGGCTTACATCGAAGAACGAGGTATGAATGATATGTTTAATCATGTATCGACAGGAGGTGGTGCAAGCTTAGAGCTCATGGCAGGGCGAGATTTACCGGGTGTAAGTGTATTATGGGATAAGGATAGGTAACTACGATGCGAAATAACCGTAAAATTATGATTGCCGCTAATTGGAAAGAACACTTTACCGTTGGTCAGGCCAGCATATTTTTGCATCGCCTCGAGGAATCCGTCCGACTAAGACAAGGTGTCGAAGTGGTTCTATTTCCTAATGTGCTTACACTACAACCGCTGAGTGTACAACTTGATAGACGTAAGTTTCGACTAGGTGCGCAAGATGGATACTACATGGATGCCGGTGCTTACACCGGTGAAGTCTCAATGGCAATGTTAAGTGGTCTCGTGCACTACGTTTTAGTTGGTCATTCAGAACGAAGGCACATCTTTAATGAGCACGATGATATCGCTGCAAAAAAAGTACAAGCTGCGGTGAGAAATGACATTATGCCCATATTATGTGTCGGAGAAACATTGCACGAGCGACTGAGTGGAGAGACGAATCAAATATTACACAATCAAATCAGTGCAGGTTTGATGAATCTCACCTCAAGAGAAGTAAGTACGAGTGTTATAGCATATGAACCAGTATGGGCCATAGGTACAGGTGAATTTGCTAAACCAGAACAAGTCGCGAAAGCAATTGATTTTATAAGAAAACAAGTCGAACATCTTTACGGACCAAGAGCGGCAAAGCATGTAAGAATACTTTACGGCGGAAGTGTTGATGATCACAATATTTTTTCATACCTCTCTCTTGAAGGGTGCGATGGAGCACTTGTGGGTGGCGCAAGTCTGAATTATGCAAAATTTGCCCAGATCGTTGAAGCTGCATATCGTATACAGCAATCTCGGACGGGAGCCTAATTAAGAGCATGACTGATTCGAAAGAAAAAAAAGTTATGGATGTTGCGAAACCGGGTGAAGCGAAAGCAGACATCGGCTCAAAACCCATGATTATAGGGCATAAATCTCTTGCTGTTGATCCTATGGTTAAAGATAGCTCAGCTGAAACAAGTACTTCAACTAATGCGGAAGAAGTTGCCAACAAACCGACTGAAGAAAAAATACTGCCACCTAGCCAGCGCCAGAAAACCATCGCTCAAATTGAAGAAAACATGGGTGGTAAAAAAGCTTCGTCTGATGTAGAAAAAACCGAAAAGAAAATTGAACCAGTGAGCGCGAGTGAAAATCTTAAATCAGCAGATGCGCCAAAAAAGAGTGAATCCGAATCTACAGAAGAATCAAAAAGTACTGATAATAATTCCAGCGA
>DAOLHH010000037.1:8271-9401 GCA_035329185.1 Candidatus Saccharimonadota bacterium
CAACCAGAAACATTGACGACAGATGAATTAGAACAAGCGCCTGTAGATGCAGAGCAGGCAAGCCAAACGGTACCATACTTAAATCAAGAATTCGGTATATCACTTGAATACCCTGCAGGATGGGGTGATATAAACGTAGAGCAAATTAATGGCTATAAAGAAGATTTGCAATCTGAACAAGTACCAAGCTTCTTAAATGTAACCTTTTCTAGACTTGAGAACGTATCGCTACGTATTATGAATGGTCGTGCGATTGAAGGTGGCAAAGATTTTTTTGGACCGTCAGCGGAGGTAGATTATTTTCTAACGTATTTACACGCGGGAGCTTTTAAGTTCAGTAGTACCGCAGAAGGCTATGTACTCACTCGAAGCGATTCAGTTGATGCATCAAAAGATTTAACTACTGACCCACTCTTGCCGTCAATCTATGACACTTCAGTTGCAGGCACATCTGGAGATGTACTTATAATCCAACCAAAGTGGGATTTAGAAAATTTAAAACTGTTGCCATGGGACACAGCGAAATGGACGCAGTCCCAGCAAGAAACAGAAGCAGAATTGACAGCATATAATAAAAATCTTTTATTTGTGAGAAATAAGACAACAGAAAAAATGCTAGGTATAAATGCCGCATACTCATGGGCTAACGGTGAAAAAGACCAAGCGATTATTGACCAGTTATTAAACGTTATTATCAGCATAAAATAACCTGAGCATTTTGCTACAATGAATAAACGTGCAAGAGCTACTTACTGATTTAAATGATGAACAAAAGAAGGCGGTGCTTCAGACAGAAGGGCCGCTTCTTATTCAGGCTGGTGCGGGTTCGGGCAAAACGAAGACACTTACACACCGAATCGCATACATATTAAAATCGAAAAAAGCATATGAGCAACAAATACTCGCTGTAACGTTTACGAACAAGGCGGCAAAAGAGATGCGCGAACGTATTTGGAAACTCATGAATGAGCTGAGTAACGTGCATACGGTAGAAATGGAAGAAATGGGGTCGGTTGCCGATATGGCGACGCGCATTTTTGATGAACCTGTGAATCGTTATGCGCCAACTTATTCAAAAAAACCGCCTCGTTCTTTTTTGCCGTGGATGGGCACCTTTCATGGTATTTGTG
>DAOLHH010000038.1:0-9097 GCA_035329185.1 Candidatus Saccharimonadota bacterium
ATTTTAGCACTCGCGATGGTTGTAAACCTGGTTGTCGCGTCGATATTTGGAACGATTGTGCCTCTTATCATGTCAAAGCTAAAAAAAGATCCCGCATCATCTGCAACCATTTTTATTACCACCGCTACGGATGTGTTAGGATTTCTCGCGTTTCTTGGACTAGCAACCATAATCTTGAAATAAAAAACACCTCTTATTTTTTTCGAGGTGTTTTTTATACCGTATCCGTTTGATAGCCTGCAGACTATCAAATGTATCGGATAGGGGGCTAGCCCATCGGTGAAGAGAGTTTTGTTTTGGTACGTTTCGGTTTTTTGCCGTTAGTTCAAAACTTACTTGTCGCTTACCTATTAATCATATTTCTGTATCGTTTTTTCCGCTACATTGTATGTTTTGGTATGCAACCGATGTAAGCCTAGTTTTTGCTAGGCTTAAGCTTTATTGTACGCTTGTTTGTCAAGACCGCAATATGCTTTGTGGAAAACTAAATATTTTTTTATTCGTTTTACACTAATTTGACGGTCTATTGGTTGATCTTAAAGATGCAAAATGGAGCACGTCGTGTGCGTGTATCGTACCAAGCATGGTGTATGGCGTCATGGCTTCGGGGGTATTGTTAGACTCTCCCCACTGTCGGAAGGCGAGATATAGATTTTTGTTTACCGCTTTTATTTCTTGTAAACCTTTAAAAGCGAGTTCAGAAAAGCTCCGTACTTCATGCCCCAATTGTTTTTCATGCTCAATAGTACGTATCCAATCGTTCTCTTGTATTCGAGGCACAGCGGGTTGTGGGTTAGACGCACGAAGTGCACAAAAACCTACACCAAAAGCAATACTATAGTATGTTTCTGCTTCGCTTTTACGAAACGATTCAGCCAAATGTTTTCCATAGCCCAGCACATGCTCTTTCAAAAAAGCATCCTCATGTTGCACCAGTTTTTCAACCATAGATTCTAGTGAAATGACCTGAAGGGCATGTTTTGGCTTGGCACCTTGGCTGACAGAAACTTCCCTGAAAGCTCCAGGAGTAAGTTGTCGTAGGCGGTATTCAGAATCAATATACATCATCGAGCAGAATACAATAACATATAATAGGTAAAATCACAAATCTATGAAATATGGAGCCGTCTAAGATAGCTCACTATAGCCATAAGTAGAAAAGTTATTCAGTTTTATGCCATACTTCGTTAGATATGGAAAAAGAGCTAGAGCATTTCAAGATAGTAACAACACCGCTTGAGCTCTTTGGTAACGCCGATATATATTTTTCTAAACCTGAGACAATTCCTATTGCGCATCCTCCGCATTATCGGGATAGCCAGCTTCGCGACTCTTCATCTGCGTGGAGCGTGATGCAAACACTTAGTGAGCGTAAAGTTTTAAGTGCTGACGATCATAAAGTATGGATGGATAAAGCCCGAGAGCACATTGGATACGCGCAGTGGAGTGAAGCGTACTGGCTTACTAAAATTCTCGACAAAGAAGCAGGTGTAGAAGAAGCGCGCACTATAGCGCCACAACTTGGAGCAATTACGCTCTACGAATTTAATCGCCGTGCACTCACAACTCTTCCTGGAGTAATGCCAGATGACGGTATTGGGTTCAATATGAAACACCTCGGCTGGGCATTTTCTCTCGCAGAGGATTTAAGGAAAGCTTATCCTGAAATCCAGCAAGAAGTAGACAAACAGCAACAATTAACGAGCGAGCTCCTCATGGAACTTGCTCTAGTCAACCCACTTGCGGCGCTCATGGATATTGAGCGCATGTCGCCACGCTCAGTTTATCTGGATCCGCTTAATGAAGTATTAAAGTCGCTGAAAGATATGATAAGAGTAAAAAATTTATCGCCAAAATCACAAGAATTGCTTCATCTACAAATCGCAAAATTAAAGCATCTTGATAATTGGCAAGATAATTTTAGCGGTCTTGCTGAATTTATTGACCTCATGAGTATTAGTGAAGCGCTTACCACTGAAGAAGCGACAAAGATTCTACATGATGCGGTCCAAGCAGTTGAGATGAAGCGCGTACTTGAAGGAGATTGTATAGCTCATCCAGATTTTGGTGATAAGAATGATGCGTCTTATTATGCGCACGCCGTTCGAAAGCTCTTCGTAAATGGTTATCGACAGCTACCCATGCAAGACGTACAAGATGCCGAAAAAATATTTAATACGAGATATATGGAGAATGCGGCATCACGTACACAAGACGTACCATCAGACATTTTTTCAAGTCGTTATATGCAAGAAATCTTGCAAGAAAAATTGCGCTTGCCAGATGGCTTACTTTCTCAAGCAGATAAGACCGTGCTTCGAAAATATTTTGGTACCATATCATCTGAAACGGCAGAAAATATATTTTATCTTCCGCTTGAACCCTTACGAGCAAACGATATTATCTCGAACGATGAAGTGATAGAGTTCTTCGATGTAATTATTCGTCGAGCATTCCCTTATAAAATGGATGACGAGATGACTCTCATTGATTCATATGCACTATTGGGGAGCGTTTTGCCCTATATAAATGCTCAAGTGCAAGCAGGTATGCCAACAAATCTTGTTCCAACAGCAGAAATACGAAATGCTTTAGAAATAATGCAAGCAAGATGTAAAGAAGAAGTTGAAGTCAAGGAAGACGCACGGCATGCGATTGATGCATATTTTCGCGGTGAGATTGAAGAGATTAATATAGATCTGATTTTGTCAGAAAGGCTAACAAAGCAGGATAAGAAGCGCCTGCTGTATGAAGATCGTATGATGCTTTCTTTCGAGTTAGATAATGCTGCAAAACTTTATGTAGTAGAGACACTTTATTCACGACTTGCGGCCGACGTTGACGGGTTCCTCTGTGAATATAAAAAGCCAAGCAAATCATTTAGAGAGCACGATGTCGATGATGAAGATTTTTCGAACAAACAACGCTATGAAAAATGGCATACCCATAGAGACTACAAGAAGTGGGGATTCAAGTGGAGCTATTATTTTTAGTACGTAATACTTGTCTTAAATCGAAATAAAAAAGTATATAAAAATAAATTATGTAATAAATCATATTTAGTATATAATAAATATTTGTAGATTAAGTTTTCACGTAGTTTGTGTGGTGAGAGTATGGTGAGTCATTTATATCGACCATTTTTGTCAGTTAAACAGGCAAAAATACTGAAACGCTTTATTGCTATTTATTTATGTAGTGATTTCGTATTTTTTGTGTGGTGGGTCGGTTCGCCTAGACGAGAAAGTGGTCTCGTAGGCTATCTCATAACATCAATCGTCCTGTTATATGTGCATTTTTCGTTCTGGTATTACTTGTATTTTGTGTCTCGGATGAGAAAGATAAATCCGTACTTGCCAATGCCAAAACTTCGTGTAGCACTCATTACGACAAGAGTACCAAGTGCTGAACCCTTTGAAATTACCAAACGAACCTTAAAAGCGATGTTGAATCAAGACTATCCAAGCCAATATGATGTGTGGCTTGCAGATGAAGACCCTGATAGAAACGTAAAACGATGGTGCAAGAAGCACGGAGTTAGAATTTCAACACGTAAGAATAAGCATGATTATCACCAACCGACGTGGCCAAGGCGCACTCGATCTAAAGAAGGAAATTTAGCATACTTTTACGATACATACGGCTACGATTTGTATGATGTTGTATTCCAATTTGACGCAGATCATGTCCCAGAAGCTGGTTATGTAAAGCACGCAATTAAGCCTTATGCAGACAAATCGGTTGGCTACGTCGCAGCTCCAAGTATCTGTGATTCAAATGCCCGTGAATCGTGGTCGGCAAGGGGCAGATTATATGTAGAGGCAAGTATGCACGGCTCGTATCAAATGGGACTCAATGGCGAATTCATGCCACATTGTATCGGCAGTCACTATAGCGTGCGCACTAAGGCATTGAAACAGATTGGCGGGATAGGACCAGAGCTTGCAGAAGATTTCAGTACCACATATCTCATGAGTATTAACGGCTGGAACGGTGCGTTCGCGCCGGATGCTATTGCTCATGGTGATGGACCTGTTACGTTTGCTGACTGCATGAAACAAGAATTTCAATGGTCAAGAAGCCTCATGAACTTATTTCTTACCGTTGTGCCTCCTGGATTGAAAAAGCTTTCGTTTAAGAAAAAATTCCAAGTCGTAAATGCATTATTGTGGTATCCGATGGTTGTAGTGGTCTCGGTGCTCGGGTACGTTCTGCCCCTTGTTGCAATCTTGAAAAATCAGCCGATAGTTTCAATTAACTATGTTGCTTTTGTTGGTATAACGAGTACCCAGCTTATTATCGTGATTAGTCTTGTGAGATGGCTCCGAAACCAAGGCGTATTTAGGCCTGCAGACACGAAAGTAATGTCATGGGAAAGTTTACTCTATCTTTTGGCACGATGGCCTTATGTGGCATGGGGCATTATGCACAGTCTATTTGATACATTTAGTAAAAGAGAGTTCTCATTCAAAATTACACCAAAACAAAAAAATCAAGCTGATGAACTAAGTATTATTAAAGTTTCCGGATATATTTTATTTGCGATACTTCCTGCGATGGTTGCAGTCTTTAAATCTGACCAGACGCGTGCATCGGGATATTACTTCCTTGGGCTGGTTACGAGCATGTCGTATGCAGTACTCGTCGCAGCAATTTTCTATCGGCATTTCAGAGAAGTATCAGAGTCGATTGCAAGCACTTCTGGTATTGCGAAGCTCACATTAAGCGCATCGCTTATCGGAATAAGTCTACTTGGGGTTATTGCTGCTCAACATCAATTGAATCTTTTGTTTCGCTATATAATCGGATCGTTGTAGTAGACAAAAATCCAAGTGAAATCTCCGCAGAATCTAGTTAGGACATTTCGAAACAAGGAAAAACGATAATTGGCAAAGCCGACACTCTTATAGTTAAATGAAGGTAATACGGTTGTCTCATGACATCTGCGCGCTCCTCATTCAGCGATTAACGCAGGTTAGACATATAAAACCGTTTGGGAATGAGTTTTGTCTTATGGTACGTTTTGGCGTCGTCGAACCAAAATCAAGCAGAAGACACTCATTAACTAACAGAAGGATTTGTTATGCAACACCAAGGCAAAAACGTCCAAGATATCCAAAAAGAGACTGGCTGGAACTATGAGGAACACCTCAAGCACTGGCGCTCTTGGGGATCATGGTTTAGCTGGGGAAGCCCAGTCGGACTCGGCTTATTCTTTATCTCAGTAGCGATTACGCTCTGGATATTGAGCCAAGCTTTCGGCTGGAAATAGCCAGTCGAAGAAAGACGGCACTGAAGCGCAATGCGAGGTGCCGTTTTTTAATGAAGTAAAATGTGCGAAACTAATCAAGCTGGAACGGTGGGTATTTGTCGGTTGTCAGTAGAAAAGCGTATGCATTTACTCGATTGCCCCATCGAAGCACTCCGACGACAAAGTCAAAAAGTGGCTTCGGATAATTTCCGGTAAATAGGATTGAAAACCATGCAAAAGCTGTCCCAAAAAACACTCCAATAATAAGGAATACTAGTACTACGTAATGAGGGAGTGCAAGCAACCATTTAACGAATGGCAACCACTTATTTAAGTCTTTTTTGACATTTGGATAGACAACATCAAGTTGTACATCTTGCTCATCATCGGTCGACGGGTATGCATCAGTGAGTAGGAGTATATAAGCACCTATCCTAGATGAAAAACGGTTAAGTTCGAGGTTAAAAGAAAACCACCACTTTGGGTATTTTTGACGAAACAAAATCATAAAGGCAGTTGCAATAAACAGCCCCATAACTATGCCACCGCTAGACGACATAGATTGCGCCTTGTCACTTGTAGCTTCCTCTCCAGAGGCAATAGGGTAACTTTTGCCTTTCATCATCGCTCTCCTCTTCTTCGTCGCCATAATGATTCACAGCTATTTAAGCACATTTTATGAAACTTCAAAATGTACCTATATTCAAAGAAAATTATAAAAAGGTTACAAAACGCTTTTAGATTATTTTGTATGTTGTATAGGTCAATAAAATTAACTTTGTAATGCTGGGAGTGTCCGCTATTGCTGAGAACCATTTATTTCAGGTCCTCAATCCAGTATTGTGATAATTTTCTAAGTGTTATAGTCTTACATAATGGGATTAGATTTTACAAACATCAAGGACGACCCAGGCTGTGCGATTTACCTTATTCATGATGGAACAGAAATAGATAAATTAAGTTTTATAAAATTAGCAGAAACTTTAAAGAAAAATACAACTAAGCAAATTGTTATCATGTCTCGAGAAGAAAAATCGGCAGACAGCTTCATCAAATTCTATCAGCTAAGAGGCACGCATTTTGTTTTGATTGTCCGAGATGACGATCAACTTCATCACGTATGGTCAGACGGTGAGCATTTTGATGCTTCACAAATAGCATATCTTGCAAATCAAGCTGGGTAGAAAATAACGTTATCAAATCATGCAGTATTCTGATATTTAATAACGAATAAGACTGAGCATTCTTTCAGTTATTTAGCTTGCGGTGAGTCGTTAAGTGTTATTGTAGTTGGGCCCCCTTAACCTGTTATATAGCAGTCACTAACTCTTGAGTATTTATGTAGAATTGCGTCAAAACTATTGATTAAAGTTTGAAAAATTACAAAATATATTATAATCGATAGTTAATGAGTGATATCGTAATCGTAGATGATGCATTAGAAAAACCGATGCATATAGATAGAATCGCTGAAACAGTCGATACATTCGGTGTTGCAGTTATGGGTGACGCCATTTCGAGAGAGCACGCATACAGAATAAGACGGGAAGTGCGGAATCAATTAGTTGCCTCAATACCGTTAAGAGCCCTTCGGCTAGGATCTGAGCGGCTATTGGGTAGAGAAAATACTCCGGATTTCCTTCAACGAAGACCATACGCAGTTGACAGAGCGGATGCGCGAAAGTGCTTTTCAGAAGCAACCGTAAATTTGCTCGAGAGCGTTGATGAGCTGAATGTTGCTTTGTTGGCAAACCAAGCCCTCTCAAAGCGTTTTGACGGAAGAATTCATAAAGTCAGTACCTTGATACTGAATAGATTTTCGCCGTTTGAAAAATTTGAAGCACATCAAGATTCAGTATCAAACAGCGGTCTTTCTTACATTTTTCAAACAAGCCCGTCGTTATGGAACATATTACCCGAAGGCCCAAGACTTGGACAGGATCCACTACAGTTTATAACAAACGCTGGAGATATCGTCGTAATGTCGCAGAGTAAAGACGGGACCCAATATTCAAATAGGCATCAAGGTTTCCATACTTTTCTTAAAGATGGTTCGGTAGTGCACGAAGCACAAGATGTATTAGGACAAAATCGATTCACGCTCGCATTATTTAGTAAGCCTGCATAATTAGATTATTGGCACATTTCCATACGAATTTGTATGCTCGTTTTGGTTCAGACATTTTTTATTTTTGGATGATTAGGGTGCGATAGTTTTATGAGGAGACTTCGCTTGTTTATCTGAAAACGCCAAAATCCCGATAGCGAGTGCGACAACGACTATATTTTTAATGATGTATTGTCCTTCAAGTGTGGGTACGCCAAATTGTTGCCACGTTAATTCGGGTACGAGTAGAAGTGGCGAACAGACTATCCCCATATGAACTATCAAGAACGCAACAGCTTGCTTACTGAATCTTTGGAATAAAAATAAAAGTCCAATCACGCATTCAAATACTGCCAACCCCAAAAAAAGAGCATCAAAATACTGCATGCCGACTGTTTTTTGAGCGAGTGCTTCAGCAAGAGAATTAGCAGGGCTAAGTTTGAGTACCTTTAAAAGACCGAACCAAAAAAATATGACAAAAAATGAAAAGTGAGCAAGTGGTAAGAACATCTTACGCGCGAATGGAATCGTGTGAGCTTCGAGTTTCTGTTTATATCTATTTAAACTTTTTCTCATCAGGGCAACCTTTTTCTTTTTAATACTCTCTTTAATATTTTACTACTGCACGTGCTGTAAAATCGTTTTTTATAGTAACTATCTCTTACGATAGAAAAATTAAGATAGCATTTTTACTCTTTTCTTCAAAGACATTTACGTGCTTTCTCGCTAGAAGAATCATGATATGCTCTAAACATAAGGATTTAATATGCAAAAATATCAAAACGGATTCGCTCACATAATTTTAGTAATACTCCTTCTTTTTGTGTGTACGACTGTTGGTCTTGCCGCAGTGTATGTCTTCGTGAGGGATAAAACGACGATATTAGAAGGTGGATATTCTTGGTCAACGATGAAACAAGGTCCATACAAAGACAAAGTTATGTACCTGACGAGCACTAATCCGTATAGCTGGTCCGGGAAAGGTGCATTCCTAAGCGAACACGCAAGCGTACCTGATGTTCTCTATAAAGACGGCACATTGTATGTGTATTTCGTTGATACTTCTGTAGACGGTAAACCAGAGCAAATTGGTATCAAAACCTCAAAAGATAACGGTATAACTTGGAGTGATACCGTATTTGCAGAATTCGAAGGTATAGAAAATAAAGTTCCTGTTGATCCAGCGCCATATTTACTAGAGGACGGTCGAGTTCGGCTCTATTATTACGATATTGGTCGTGCTAGTGCAAAAAAATCGAGCTCTCATACGATTTACTCGGCTATTTCAAACGACGGTATACATTTCAAACAAGAAGACGGTTCTCGATTTACATATGATGATATATACGACCCAGACGTATTTAAGTTTGATGATGTATGGAGACTATATGTAGGCACTGGCGATCAAAAGGTGCTAACTGCGACATCCACAGACGGTCTCACGTTCACCTACGAGGGAGTTGCCTACGAAGGTGGAGCCATCCCAAATGTTATTAAAGAAGGAGATGATTACATTCTCTATACAGGTGGTATACAAATTGCGACATCCTCTGATGGGAAAACGTTCACAAAGTCATCACATTCATATAATTCAGGTGGCGTAACGGCAGATCCCGGAGTGGTGAAATTAGCAGATGAGTTATATTTCATGGCCTACAAAACGAGTGACAATCAACCAACTGAACAGCCAGCAAGCGGTGTCGGACAGCCAAATGAGCAAGCACCAGCAGGCCAAAATA
>DAOLHH010000039.1:0-7405 GCA_035329185.1 Candidatus Saccharimonadota bacterium
GTGAGAGCCTAGTGATACTTCATCTGCACCAAACCAGAGAACCACACGATACACGCCTGCAAACCCAATATACGTATAGAGAAATGACGAGGGCAACAAATACCACTTTGCATCATATACAAACAATGCGGTTGCAACGATAAGCGATGACAACCAAATTATCAGCGTAGCGTTATTAATGAGCCCCTGCGCTACATCCCATGACAAATAGCTCACAAGAAAGGCTATGCCCAGACCGAGTTCAGTAAGAGGATAAAAAGCAGAGAGACGTTTTTTACAGTAACGACACTTCCCCGAACTCAAAAGCCAGCTTAACACGGGTACTAAATCTCTGGCACTTAGCGTATGTTTGCAATATTCGCATACGGATCGACCACGCACCCACTGCTTTTTTGCATGGGTCCTATCTGCGAGCACCAACGCAAAACTCCCAAAAAGCATGCCAAGCAAAAAAATATAACCAGCGAGCAACGTATGCATACAATGCTTATGGTACCAAAAACAAACAGCGGTGCCTATTTTTGCACCGCTGAATGTCTAGATGAAGTCTAATACTTTTACTTATTGTCGACGCAGTAGTACACGTCTGCTCTTTCGAGTTGTAACCTGAGCGCGTACTCTCTTGCTGTTCCACTATTCGAAAGTGAACCGCTCAAACCTTCTCCGTCACACGCCATTCCTGGGTACATTAAAATTTGAGCTTCTGTCGGATCTGTAGTAGCGCTATTTGCTCGAATTACTTCGTAATCTGCACCCGATGATGGATTCTTGATATCCACTTTGCCGGTTATGTAGCGTTCCATGAAATCTTCAAGTGTTTCGGTAGTCACCGGAAATTTCCCGTCGTTGTTGCCCGCATAGGCGCCAAATTCTGAAGTAAGTCTACTCAATACGCTTTGTCGCGCATTATCTCTTTGAGATCGCTGTAACTGTGGTATTGCAATCAGCACCACTGCCAAAATCAACCCTGCAATCGCCATCACAATCATCACTTCTATGATCGTGAATCCTTTCTTAATACTTCGTAGCTTATGAGTCACCATTCAAATTCCCCCTTTTATGTGCTTAGAATGTGCTGTTTATGCATTAATACTATGCTGATTTCCAATAAAGCGCAAGCTTTTTAAGACTACCTACCCCCAAGATTTTGACCAACCAACCCATAAATCGGTAACAATATGGCGCTAATAATAACGATAGCTACCACACCCAACACTATCATCAGAAGCGGTTCAATAATGGTCGATATTGCCTTAATCTGATTATCGACTTCTTTTTCATAATAATCAGCAGTCTTTTCCAGCATTTTCTCAAGCGCTCCCGAATCTTCTCCAATCTTGAGCATATTAGGCACTAAGTCTAGGAAGTTTGGGTCGCCCTGAAGTGCGTCAGATAGCGCCTTACCGCCCTTCACTTTTTCGGCTGCATGCAAGATTGAAGCTTCAACATGAACATTGTTGATAGCCTTACCGGTGATATCAAGCACTTGAATGAGTGGCACACCACTTGCAACCAGCGTACCGCCCGTACGGGAAAATCGAGCCATATACATTTTTGTAAACAGCGGTGCTATTGGCCACATTTTAAGTTTTGCCGTATCAATGACCTGCTTTCCACCTAGTGTTCGCGCCCATTTGGTCGTGAAAAAAATGAGTACGAGTATTGCGCCGATAATTGCCCACCAGTACGAGGTCACAAAATGCGATACGGAGAGGAGCATGCGTGTAACAAAAGGTAGTTTTGCTCCAGGCAACCCTCGATACAACTCTTGCACTTGAGGCAAGACACTCACCAGCATGAACGTCACCACCGCAACCATGACGAGCAGTACGATGATTGGATACACCATGGCACCGCGTACTTTGCTTGCAATTTCAGCATCTTTTTCCTGTTGATTTGCGATTCTATCCAGGGCGACATCAAGCGTTCCAGATGCCTCACCCGCCAAAACAAGACTTACAAACACTTGGTCGAATACTCGAGGATGCTCTTTTAAGCATTCGGCAAATGACTTACCGCCCTCAACATTGCCAATGACATCGGTTAATACCGATTGCATTTTCTTATTGTCAGTCTGATTTAATACCGATCGTAAACTCTGCACCAAAGGCAACCCTGCATTAATCAATGTGGAAAGCTGGCGAGAAAAAATAACTTTATCTTTTGATTTCACCCTACCTTTCAAGAAATTGAAAAAGCCTGATGATTCTTCTACATTTGCTTCAAGCAAGGCATAGCCCTGTTGTTTCAAAATCTGGCTAACCGTCTTTTCACTGTCAGCCTGCATCGATCCTTCGACTTTTTTCCCTGTTGCAGGATCACGAGCAACATACGAAAACATCACCATGACAAAACCTCACCTCGTTTAAGAAAATGGTCTACCAGCTGGCGGAATGAAAAATGGTTGCACCCAACGTTTATTCCCTTATTGCATATTTCATTTTCCATATTTCTTATCCCCATCATCCCCTCATCAATCGATCAAGCTCTTCTAAATCGACTGCGTAGTTACGTGCTTCATCATAACTAATCGTGCCCGAATGAATGTGCGATACCAATGTTTTGTCCATAGATTGCATACCATATTCAGCACCCGTTTGAATAACTGCGTCGAGCTGGTGGGTCTTTCCTTCTCGAATGATATTACGAACCGCAGGTGTTGCCACTAAAATTTCTGCCGCAGCCACGCGTCCTCCACCGATTGACGGTATGAGGCGTTGTGAGCAAATAGCCATTAAAATATTGCTTAACTGTGAACGTATCTGCGGTTGTTGATGCGGTGGAAAGACGTCAATCATACGATCAATACTTTGTGCGGCACTATTGGTGTGCAAGGTTGCAAACACTAAGTGCCCTGTTTCAGCAATCGTAATCGCGCTCGCTATCGTTTCTAGATCACGCATTTCGCCGATAAGAACCACATCAGGATCTTGTCGTAGTGAACTACGAAGCGCAGCCGAGAAAGAAAAGGTATCGTAATGCACTTCTCGCTGTACAAGCACCGATTTTTTCGACTTGTGCGTAAATTCTATCGGGTCCTCGATGGTGATAATATGTGCTGATTTCTCAGTATTTATTTTATCAACGAGCGCAGCAAGCGTCGTTGACTTACCAGAACCTGTTGGCCCCGTAATGAGCACCAACCCACGTGGATAATCCGCAAACTTCTTTACCACTTCTGGTAAGCCCAGTTGTTCTATCGTCAATATTTCATTTGGTATAAGGCGGAGCGCTGCAGCGAGATTTCCTCGCTCATGAAACGCGTTCACACGAAAACGCCCCAGATCACCAAAGGCAAAGCTAAAGTCAAACTCTTTGTCCTTGAGTAAGATTTGCTTTTGGTCATCATCTAAAATCGCAAAGACGAGTGCTTCAAGTGTCTCCTCAGTAAGTGCGTCTGCACCGGAAACAGGCCGTAGTGAACCGTCTACCCTCAGCATCGGAGCAAGGCCAACTTGCAAATGCAAATCAGAAGCCTTCTTTTTGACGACTTCTTCGAGTAGTAACTCGATTCTTGGTTGTGATGTACTTGCTGCCACCCTGTTCTCCTTCTCTTTTACGCTGCGTCTTCTGCAGCCACTCGATTTATTTCTGTCAATGTGGTCATTCCACTTAATGCCTTGAGGTAGCCATCTTCTCTCATGGTGACCATTCCTTCAGCCTGAGCCAACTTCTGAATCTCAGTGCTGGTCGATCGCTTCAAAATGAGCGACTGTATCGCCTCTGATACCTCAAAGACTTCATAGAGTCCCATTCGACCCTTAAACCCGTCAGGTCTCTCAAGGGAGCTTTTCCCCTTGTACAAAGTATAAGCGTTTTGATTGGCAAGAGGCAAGTTAGAATAGCCAAGATTACGTGAAACCATTGCCGCTTCCTCTGGCTTCTTTGGCAGTAACCCACCAAGTGTCGCATGAATTGCATCAATTTCAGCTTTCGACGCGTTGTAGGCTTCTCGCTCGTCGATATTTCTTCGCACCAACCGCTGTCCAATAACGGTATGCACCGTGCTCGCTATCAAGAATGGCTCAATGCCCATATCAAGCAAACGTGGCAAGATTCCAGCTGCTGAATTGGTGTGAAGTGTACTAAAGACTAAATGTCCGGTAAGCGCCGCTTGCACCGCAAGTTGTGCTGTTTCTTTGTCTCGTATTTCCCCCACCATCACCACGTCAGGATCTTGACGTAGGATAGACCGCAGACCGGAAGCAAACGTTAAGCCAACATCAGCATTTACCTGAATCTGATTAATGCCCGGCATCTTATATTCAACCGGATCTTCAAGCGTAACGATATTTATTTGGTCGCTTATTATTTCTTGTATGAGCGCATATAGTGACGTCGACTTACCTGAGCCCGTTGGTCCAGAGGTCAAAATCATACCGTTTGGTCGTTCAAGTCCTTTGCGAATCGTCCTGAGCGCACGTCCAACATACCCCATGTCTTCGAGCTTCAATGAGGTACCACTTTTATCAAGTAATCGAATCACCACCTGCTCTCCCCATACAACCGGCGAAATAGCGATACGTAAGTCAATTGTTTGTCCGCCAACCGCTATCGAGAACTGACCATCCTGCGGTGTGCGGTGTTCGTCAATCTTTAAATTAGATAAGATTTTAATACGAGATACAAGTGGTGCTTCAGTCGTCTTAGGAAGATGCATAATTTCGCGTAATACTCCATCAACGCGCGCACGAATTTTCAGCTCTTTCTCGAGTGGCTCAATGTGAATATCACTTGCTCTATTTTTTGCAGCGTACTCTAAGATACTTGAAAGTGCTTTACTGATTGGCGAATCGTTGATAATGACTTTGACGTCTTTATCTTTCTTCTTTTCATCACGTTCCTCTTGCTCTTTCATTTGCGAATTCAAGACAGAATTCACATCGTGAGAAATATCACCCTTATACTGACGTAGCACATTCTGAATACCTTCTTCGCTCGCAGCATAGACTTTAAGAGGTAGCCCGATTTTATTACTTAAAAAATCTACTGCTTGCACGTTGTCGGCGTCCAGCATGGCAACCACCAGCCGATTTTTCATTTCACCAAGGGGTACCGCCATATATCGCTCGGCAAGTTCTTTCGGCAGTTGGCTTAGGATTTTTGGGTCTATTACAGCGTTCGTAAGGTTAACGTACGGCATCTTCGTGACACGTGCAATAGTTTTGGTGAGCACTTCATTCGTTACATATCCTTCACTCACCATCACGCTAAATAACGGCTGATCAAGCTCTTTTGCTTTAGCTCGAATTTCTGCCATCTTTTCAGGCGTCAAAATACCCTCGTCAACAATATCTTTTTCGACTTGTCTTTGTGTCGTCACCGATAGGACGCTCATTCTTGCCTCCCTACTGGTATTATTGCGCTCCAAATGGGTTACTGTTCTGATCAGTACCAATTTGAATATTTTGCGCTGGGTTTATCGAGTCTTTATTAAAATACCGGCTATCGGGTCGACTAAATTCGGTCGAGATAGGTTCAACAACTTCTACTTTCTGCTTTCTGTCTTTCGGTGGTGAGAATATCCACCCAGAGAGCAAGAACGACACAACAGCGCTAAAGAATGCGACTGCAGCAATGATGCTCAAATCTTTTTTCTTCACTATTTTATCTCCTTGCTACCAAGCTCAAACGTTTTGGGCTGTGTAAAATATGTTCTCAGTGTCACCTGTGCTTGCAATACGGTATCCCCTACTTGTACCTCGAGCTGATCTACGTACATAGGCCGAATTGAATGCTCGAGCGTTTCAAGAAGTCTTACGAGACCCTCAGTGTCAGCATTTACCGAAAAGACGTAGGGTATTTCGACCGGTTTTACATCCTTTATTGCTTTTGCGCTCGATTCAGCTAACCCACTGTCTTCTGCTCCACCGATGGAGCCAATGTCATAGCCACCGTCACGCAATATCTTCTCAAAACTACTAGACAGTGCCGGGTAATCATATTTACTAGGAAGTGCATCAAGTACTAACTTTACGTTTGTTCCGTCTAATGCTCCGTTGCCTGCTGGATTACCAGTTAAAATATTTATCTCTTCAGATTCAAACGACTCATACGTTTTCTTTAGCTCGTCAATCGACTGCTCGTTTTCTTTGAGCTGAGACAGAGCTAACTCTTTTTCGCGTATAACACGCCCATGATACAAGCTCTGGCTTATGAGCGCACGAACCGCGAAAGCGCTAAAAATAAAGACAAAGGTAGCAGTACCGACTGCAATAATGGTTCGATTATTAGATTTATCGATTGCATCATGCTTAACAGATTTGTGTGAGGTAATAACTTTTGACGGCATTACTGTTGTGCCTCCGCTTCAGGTTCAGTTGGCTTTAGCGTCGTTACGGTTTGGTCTTGCAACTGCATCGTGATGTCTTTCGTATTATCAAAAATTGTCGGCTCATAAGTCATCTCTATCTTAAAATTAGCCTTTTCATTATCACCGCTCAGTTCTGTGCCTACTCCGCTGAACGGCGCTGCAGTTTTATCTTCAGAGCCAACTACTTTATAGGTAACAGACTTTATGTTGTCTACAAATTTATTTACAGTTGCGAGACTATCAGCTGTCCCTTGCAGAACGATTGACTGATCTTTAGCATCAAAATCTAAAACATTTACTTTAGCTTTCTCTGGGCTTAAAAACGTAACATATGCAAACAAACGTGAAGATTTCGGCTTACCTTCGTGTAGTTTCGGTAAAAGCGATAACTGGTTTTGCACCGTGAGTATATTATTGATATTTTCAACTCCTTGAATCCGTGACTCAGAAGCCTTTATGTCTTCAGATAAGTCCGAAATGTGCTGTTTTTGGGCAATCTGTACGACACTGAAGAGGAGCAGAACTACCCCAAGAGAAACAGCAGACACCATGAAAGAAATCGACATAATTAGTCGCTTCGTGCGACGAGCTTTCACATATTCTTTTTTGACATCTGGGAGAAGGTTAAACTGCAACATACTATTACTCCATCCTCTCCGCAAGTCCAGCTGCTACTGCAAACTTGCTCGATACGGCAAGTAAATCGTTTTGCTTCTGCGCTGGAAATGTTACATTTCGCCAAGAGTTTCCAATCTCAACGGTCGCTCCGAACTTATTCGCTATCGCGAGTGGTAGTTCCGGCAAAGTCGACGCACCACCCGTTACAATAATCCGTTCGAGTTTATTATTTGGATAACGTGTTGCATAAAACTTAATAGATTTTTCTACTTCACTCATCAAAATATCAATCGTACCGCTGATTGCGTTATAGATTTGGCCTTCAAGCTTATCTTTACTTACTCCAAATTTATACACAAACTGCTGAGCTTGCTTCTCATCAATACCAAGTCCTTGCACGGCAGCTTTGACGATACCATCGGTACCGACTGGTATCGATCGAATAAGCCGTGGTGCACCATTGAGCGCGATGAC
>DAOLHH010000039.1:7505-9007 GCA_035329185.1 Candidatus Saccharimonadota bacterium
GAGGGCAAACCAACCGCAACGTTCGGTGTAGAAATACCGCTCTCCGCAACAACTTGCTTGATTGCTTGGCTTAAGCGCTCTATGTCTGCATTCGCATCACTTCGGGATAGTTTTGCATCAATATCAAGAGAACCATAGGTGACTAACACCTTGTTCTTCCCCCCTCGCATCTGTACCACCCTAACGGCTGTTGTACCGATATCGAGTCCGAAGAAATCAGAACTCGCCGACAATATGCCCATATACTCCGTTATTATACCGTATATGCTTATCAATACCAGTACTTTTTTTAGTGTTACAAAGATGGTGGCAAAGAAGTAATGGCGTCGAATTCGACATTTGCAGCTCCCCCGCCCATCGTGGTGAGCGCTAGGTATAGCTCTGGTGAGAATCTAAATGTTTCAGCAATTTCACCAGAATTGTAAGGTTCAGGTGCATTTGGGGCAAAAGCGATGTTTCCATGGAAACGGAGCAAATTTACTTTCTTTGCAATAAACGCTCCATTTACAAGTAGCGGTCTGCCACACTTACTCAGTATCTTTGCATTATCGCGTGGGTTCATGAGATCTTTTGAGTCTTCTGCAGTTGCGCAGGTATGTATTTCCCCTGTGTTATTTGGGTTTGCGTCGGTTGGTATGGCTACATACATACCATCTAACTGACTGACCTCATTATCTACATAGATATTACCCTTCGAGATAACTCTTACGAGCGGTATGTCTTTAGTGGTGGCCCATGGTCCATCTGCATAAGCAATCTGCCTCAAGCGCCCCGCACCAAACGATGAATCGCCAATCCATGTATCGCCATCAACGTAGATAGTGATGTGTCTTCCGTGAGCTATCTTGTTATCTTGGTCTGGAGTGCCTGATTGTGTAGTTGTTAGGTGTAAGTTTCCGTCATAGAAGTACGTGTCACTCTCAAGGGTAGTAATATTACTGACCGTTTGCCCCCCTATAAAACTAGTTGGTAACGTAGTTGCATCAGTGGGCATGTCTGCCCAATAATCATCGGCGCACATAGCTTCGCTAAACTGTCCACCGAGTGCGATGTTTCCGGTGCCGAGATCACTATTAGAGAAGCTCAACTCAGTCAGTGACGTTCTCGTTATATCTTGTGAACCTGGGAGTACCCCATCAATTTGTCCGGTAGCAAACACAGCTAGTTCAGCAGCGGTACCTTTATAGCTCGCGTGATTTTGAGCAGTTGGGTCGGGCAAGAAATAGCCAAGTCCTCGTGCGCGGCCATCGCCAGCAACCGTACAGTTTTCACCATACGCGCCACCAGCAAAGACGTCATTTCCATAGAACCGCGCATATGGCTGCGTGTAAGCCGATTGTCCAATAATGTCATTTCGCCCACAGTCACCGCCAGCAAAACCAGCTTCAGAATTGAATGACCAGATGTTATTGCTGTCGCCTGCCAAATATACGATGAGCTCGTTTATAGAATCGAACGACACAGTTTCACCACTGGTCATAACAAATTTTCCACCACTCAGT
>DAOLHH010000040.1:0-8476 GCA_035329185.1 Candidatus Saccharimonadota bacterium
GTTCGCGACTTTGACGGCTATCAAGAAGGTAACTCGCAACTTTTTGCGCGACTTTGCGTGAAGATATACCAGCCTCAAGCTGGTCAACTGCATAAACCGCTAATTGTTGTACTGTAATTTTCGCCATTTATTTACTGTCCTCGGTATCAGCGGCCTTTGAAGCTAGCTCTATAACAAATAAACCATCTTGGTCATTCACTGGAACTAAGTCGAGAACTCCTCTAAGTTGCTTTGCAACCGAAAGGTAGTTAGCTTTTCCACCTTCTGTAATGATGTCGTCGCTATCATATCTTAAACAGGCGTCGTCATATACTTTACCCAAGTCTTTTGCCTTTACGGCCCTTACATCATTTGAGCCAAACAAATCGGCTAGCTGATCAAGACGACCCTGTATGTATGATTCGCTGCGAATCACACAGGCAAGACCTGCAATCGCACTTCTAAGACCGTCTAAATCTACTAACGCGAGATTAAACTCAGCACCTTCATGCCTATTTGCTACAAGCTCTCCAAATTCATCAGTTCTAAGACTAGCTTCAAATGGTCCGTGCATTCCTAGGGCAATAACGTCTTCAGCTCCGTCCATAACAGGAAACAGATCGGTATCAAATAGTGCCTCCATTGTTATACTCGCATCCGAAAGTCCCTGATATCTAAAAGTGGTATCAACCTTAGGAATTACTTCACTCACTTCAACGCTCCCTTGAGATAATCTTCAACCAATTTGCGGTCAGAATTCGTATCAAGTTTTTGATTGAGAATGGCTTCAGTCGCTTCAGTAATGAGGCTTGCCATCTCTTTCTTCAGACCATTCCGAGCGTCAGCGATATCTCGTTCAATTTTGCTCTCTGCAGCCTTGATGATTTCTTGTGCTTTAACGCCAGCTTTTTCTTCAGCAGCCTGAATCATTTTACTCGTTTCGGTGTGTGCTTCCGCGATGATTGCATCCGCTTCTTTACGTGCTGCTTTCAGTGCTTGTTCAACACGTACTTCAAGGTCTGCTTTTTCCTTATCAAGTTCTGCAGTTAAATGAAGTCCGCGGTTGATATCATCGTGTCTTTTCTGGAGGTTCTTAACAATGCCTTCAAGTGCAAACTTCTTCACGACAATAAATAGCACCAAAAACGTCAATAACTGTGCACCGATTGCAACCGGACTCAAGCCAAGTGCGGCAATACCTTCAGATTCGCCACCTTCTGCATGGCCAGCTTCAGTGGTTGACTCATGGGTACCACTTTCGGTAGAGGTAGTAGCTTCATGGGTAGTAGTCGGCTCGGCAGTATGAGACGTGTCAGATTCGTTTTCTTCAGTTACCGCGACATGTTCAACACCAGTATCAGTTGCGTCAACTACTGCTACGATTCTGTAATTCATTCTTATTTCGTTTCCTTTCTGGTTAGAACAACCACATGGTGATTCAAATCTTCTGTTTGAAGCCCGTGTCGTTGTTCTAGGTTGTTAATTGGGTTGTTAATAGTTGGCTGTGAGTGGTTTGCAGTTAGCAGTTGGTGTTGGTAGTTGGCAAGTCATGTGCTTTTTTCAGCAAACCGCCAACTACCGACTGTGCACTCCCTACAAGAGGAAAGCTCCAAGAAGGAAGGCGAGAAGCGCCGTCACTTCGATCATGGCTGCGATGATGACAACCTGTCCTGCTGCTTTACCAGCTTCTGGGTTGCGACCAAGCGCTTTCATGTAGTTTGATCCAACGAGTGCAAGACCAAGAGCTGCGAGTGCGAGTGCAAGACCCAACATACCGCCCTTTGACCATGCCTTAGCGACTTGTACGTCGAACTCGGTGGTTTCAGCTAAAATTTGTAACATTTTTTCTCCTTGTCCGATCAAGCGGACGTGGTTACTTTTTGGTTAACATCGCTGGGGAGCTCCTCGACCTTATGAGCTTCCGCATCGTGATGTTCATCGTCATGCGCATGAGCTATTGCCAATCCTAAATAGGTGGCAGTCAGCACGGTAAACACATACGCTTGTATACCGGCAACAAGTAATTCGAACAAAATAATTGGGATAACCGCGATTGGCGTTCGTCCAGCACTCAATATTAGACTGGTAAATACGGCGATGAGGATCTCACCCACAGCGGTATTCAAGAAAAGTCGTAGTGAAAGTGAAAGCATGCGGGTAAATTCACCGAATACTTCCAAAATACCGATGAAGAAATTGATCGGATTCATTGGCTTGTCGGTAAAGTAATGCGTGAGATGACCTTTCAACCCTTGTGCGCGTATCGACAAGACCTGTACCGTAATAATCGCAAACACTGACATGACGATAGTTCCGTTCAGATCAGCAGTAAATGGTCGGAAGAGCGGGGAACCGTTCGCTTCAATGCCCGGACCGACAACAGGAAGCAACCCAAGCACATTATTAAACATAATAAATAAGAAGAACGTCGCATAAATTGGAGCGTATTTGTAGGCTTTTTCTCTTGAGCCGAATACACCCTCGAGCATACCTACGACGAAATCGACAACCATCTCAATAATGGCAACAAAGCCTTTGCGTGCCTTAACGCGGGATTTTCGTGAGGTAGTCACCATGACAATCATCATGAAAACCGCTACGACAAGTCCATACAACATCGAATTGGTTACGGCGATACCACCGAGTTCGAACACTTTCTCAGCCTTAAGCGAAACGTGAATTCCACTGGTTGATGAGAGGTGTGTAAAAAGGGAGCTTAGCATGATAACTCCTTAAGTAACGTCGGCATTGCAGTCGGCGAATAGGTCATAGTTATCCACATTGTAACAACTGAGGTCGGCCCCTGCAAGGGAATTTGTGATATTTTTCACACATTTACAACAAACGGCTTGTGCTCCCTACTCGCCAAACACACCAATCGCTTTTTTGAGACGCTCTGTAAAACTGAAATCTTTACCACCTGAGCACCCACTTGGGTCATAGGACTCATTGTATGTTTGTGCATCTTGTTCGATTGATGCATATTGCTCACCCAATGTTTGCTCGTCAGCAGCGCCAATACTCACTAGAAGTGTATCTTTACTTTTTATCGTCGTATTTGCGGTAGTTGCAACCTTTTGACCATTTAGAATATACGTTATAGGTAATTTCTCGGAATTGATATAAATTTTATTATCGATACGGAATACACTGTCGCCGTCTGTCATGCCTATGTTTGCAAAGAAATGTCCCCACGTCACGCCATTGTCATGAACATGGACGACATGACTTACCATGTTGTGCATATGAGCACGAATTTTCGGATTACTTACTTCATCACCTCCGCATGCTTGGACTTCTTCATAATAAAGCGGGGAATCGAGCTTTAGACGTTCACCTTTAACATAGACTGCGAAATTTGCATGATAATGGACCGCATCGGAACGGATAGTGACAAATCTTAGTGCGATAATCCAAAATGCTCCCAACATGAAAGCCAAAGCTACTTTTTTTATTAATAGGCGGCGTTCTGAAAAGTATGCGTTAACATGCTTAAGTGCTTTCATATGAGTACCAGTATAACGTGCTGAGTAGGTTACAATTTAGCTATGGCACCATATTTGTTTGCACACGGAGGCGAGATTCATAGCTCTGCTATCGAATCTTCTGCGCACGCACTGAGCTGGTACATACAGCTCCCTTTGTTCTGTCTCATTATGATCGGCATATATTCGCTCCTTCAATTGCTCATAAAGCAGAGAAGCACTCTTTTTCTTATACTCGCCTCGATACTGCTCATCACCGGATTCGCAACCTATTCAGTCGCACCAGTTATCAGCGTTACGTCGATCACCGTTGGTATGGCGAGTACGCTCGTTATCACGCTCATCGGTTTAGGTGAAACTGACGGTAAAAAGAAAGATAAAGAAACGAAGTAAAGAGTGAGAAACTTCACAGCATCGGAATAGGGTTTGTTGCTATGCTACTACCTAGATGGCTCTCCATATCGATTCGATAGAACCACCAGAAAACACACTCGCTTATTATGAGCGTCCGCCTTACACCTTACTTCGTCCACATTTAAACTATCCAAAATTACATGAGAATGCCGAGAAAGTAGCTCCAAAATTCTGGGGCATCCCATCATCAAACATACTCACGCCCCCCATCCCAAATGTTGAAAATCGCCTTATTCAGATAAAAAAAATCTTGCAACACGCCCCTCCTAGTGACCGATTTGGTGCAGTCGCTTCATGGGCATTTGATACACCTGTAGACGACATAAAACATGAGGGGGAACACCATTTTCAGCGCGTATTCAAACATAGGCAGGTAGCTCCAAAATCTCATCATAAAAAAGCCGAAAAAGTCGCCCCACTTCATCGAAGCACCCTCATAGAACGGTATCGCTCAGGTGACAACGCAAGATTTGTACTCGAACAATTGCAGTCGCAAGGTGACCCCGTAGCAGAAACGGTCATTGCACTTGAATCATGGAGAAGGAATTATAACAATCCTGAAGTACAATCACCGTACATCAAGCTGGGTGTGTTTGCACTTGAATTGGTCGTTTTTGCAACACGCATAGAAGAGGTCACCGAGCTCATAGGGCAACATGCCGTTGAGCTAGAACAACGACAGCAGAAACAAAGTGCCTAAGGATGGCGCTCGCCCTCATTGATTATTTTAATTTTTTATGACAAAATGTGTGCTTCTTTATGGGTAGAAATCCAAACATACCGTCACGCTATTCACAACTTGAAAGTTGTGTTCAACGTCATAAAACAATGTTAGATGCTGGCAAATTAAGCCTGCCTCCTGATCAAGGTTACCCCGTTATATTTACCTCAGGTCAAGACTCAGAAGAACGAAAGTCACTCGCCGAACATGCCGAACAGCTTGCCTCATCAAAAATAAGTGCATTTTTCAACGCGATAACAGTTATTCAAGCAACTCCTGACGATGTGATAACGTATTTACTTGATCCGGAAAATACTCACATGGCATTCATCGGAAATGGCAGTTTCGGTGCTATCAATTTTGCCCACACCAATTCTGACCATCAAGACAGTTTGACGTGGAGTAATCTTGGACAGAGAGCGTCACATTTAAAAACTGGTTTTTTTGAACAACGAACCTGTACCGGCATTCTTAACCCTAAAAAAGAAGTAAGGGTTGCGCTACCGTCATTCATAGTCGCAAACCAAATGAGAATAATCACTACGGTAAATCGCAGTTTTGAGACGTATGATGGCTTCGAAGAGTTTAATCGTCATCTCGGTCCTGTGTATATGGAACAAGTTAACAGTGCAGAACAATTGCGTAAACCATTCGGGCTCTCTATAGATTTAGATAATTAAAAACACTCTCCCAAACTGCTATGATGGTACGTGATGGCATTTGAAGATTATAAAACCAAAGAATCAGTCGTCGTAGTCTATACCGGTGAAGGCAAGGGGAAGACAAGCGCGAGTGTTGGTTTACTCGCTCGAGCGCTCGGTAGGGGATGGAAGGTTGCCTATATTCAATTTGTAAAAACATGGGAAACAGGTGAATCGCAATTTATTAAAAAAATCCAAGAAGCAGGAGTTTTTGGTGATTCACTGTATTACTTTAGAGGTGGCAAAGGCTTTTTTAACGCTGGTGAATTAAGTGCGAAGGATGTTTCTGAAGCAGAACACCGCAAAGCTGCCGAAGAAACCTTTAAGCAGGCATATGAAAAAGCAACCTCTGGCGAATATGACCTTGTCATATGTGATGAAATAAATAATTCAGTGCATGATGGACTGCTTGCTAAACAAAAGCTAAAGAAACTGTTAAAAAATAAATCTCCTAACACCAGCCTTTGTGTAACCGGAAGAAATTTTCCTGAAGAGTTTATTACCCTCACCGACATCGCTACCAATATGTCTAAGATCAAACATCATTTTGATGATAAATTCCTCGCCAACAAGGGTATCGATTACTAAACTATTTTGTACTACAAATTTTCAAGTACACCCCATTGAAAAAGGCGTGGAGATTCATCGATTCTAAATGAAAAAGTGAGTCTCCCAATCCGTCAGGTCATTGAGCAATGCATTTAGCTAACAGAAATTGCCGTCCATAATCAGCCCTTGCGCTATATATTATTTCGTTGTATAATACGAATTATGAAAAGAGTTGCAGCACTATTAGCAGGCGGAGCGCTCACCTTTGGCGCAACGGCATGTGATTCACCGGCCAGACCAGAAGTAGGCGCATCGGTGTCGGTACCATCAGTAATACCGCGGCTTAGCGAGTGTGCTCCGAACGAGCATGATGAATCCGAAGGTTACTTTTACCCCAGCGCATCCCCAGAAGAGAATCAAGATACTTATATGCAACGACTTGCATCTCACCTACCTATCGGACCAGTAATCTTCTTTGAGGCAAGTGCGACATGTAAAATGCAGGACGCTAAACCGCTCCTACCTAGTATGTTCTTTGAAAGCACTCCAGATACATATACACCGATGGATCTACACATTAGCGGTACTCTTGAAGATGGTACCATTGTGGAAGCCGACTGTGTTCTCGGAGGTATCGCTGGCTCTATCAAAGGCGACCAACTCGAAACATTTGAACCAGTCATCGAAAAAGGTCGCCAGACCGTAACGGTCGTTTGTAACGATGATTCTTCACAAAACGTTATGACTGGGCCCAACCTACCAGCTGGCACCAATTAAACACCCTCATACTTTCTTTAGTTCGAGCATGCTTGAGTTGCTTAGCGCATTTTGCTCTCTAAATACTAAGGTCGTTGTAGCTCAAAAAGCTCGTTACGACGAGTTCAGCACCCGTTAGTCTTTTTTCAACGGGTATGTACTGTTGCATATTTACAAGATAATCATAACGAGCAAGCAACCTTCCAAAATCCGGTGTAGAGATGGTTTGATCGTTTATTGCACGTTCATCTCGCTCTTTCATGATGCGCGCTAGTCTTTCAACGGTATTAATTTGCAGAACATCGTGATCCAATCCGCTGGTAATAATCAGAGTTTCAGGGACAACTATTGGGCTTGCTTCAAAATCACCATGACACACATCGCAGGGCACTAGCGTTGAAGATCTCATTTCAATGATTCCTTCGATCTCGTCAATATTCGTAGAACTTGCTATCCAATATGCAATTATTTTATTAAATCCAGCAGAGCGTATTTTTGATTCTGTTTTATATTCACTACAATTTTTATCTTTTCCGGTACGCTTTGTATTATAACCATCGGCAAGTCCCCACAGACCAGTCCCTTCAACAACTGCGAGCGCAGCCGAACCAACACGTACCGGCTTAGGCCTATGCGAATACCCACGTAATGCTGCTTCACGTGCGACACTCCTAAGCGTTTGCATTTTATACACTAGCAATCGGTAAGGATCAAAATCATCTCGCTCACGACCGCTTTCTACTAACCGAGGCCTACTCATAATTGTATATTTTATAATATTTTATAAATTTTTACAATTCTTGGGCGAGCCTTTCGAACGATTCTAGAAACTTTCTAATCTGTCTCTTGTGCTGGGCAATCGAATAATACACCCGCAAATTATCGTGCGTCCGATCAGAGTTTAATATTCCAGCCTCAGCAAGTACACGTAATTTTTTAGACAGACTTGCGGGGTTAACTTCAATGATTTCCTTGAGCTCACTAAAGTTTTTTTCTCCTTGGCGGTCCAGTACATATAAGATTTTCAGACACGTCGCATCTCCCAAAACTATGAAAGCTTTCATCTTAGAAACTCTATCTGGATCATCGTAATGAAAAATCATAGTATGAAGTATATACTACTTATGTTTTTATACTAGATAATTTCGACCACGTTTATTCAGTAATGAGGTTCTTCTCGCTAAATGAGTAGCACTTACGCTTTCAAAGGCATATACTGTCCGTATGAAATCAACGCTACATCTTCTTATGGGATTGCCTGGAGCCGGTAAGTCCACCTTATCCCGGGTGCTACACGAGCTGACTGATGCTCACATACTGTCATCTGACGATATGCGTAAAAAAATCTTTATAAAACCATGTTTTTCGCAAGATGAGCACGATAAATTATACGAAATCCTTGACCATAATCTTGAACATTTGCTTGAAGCAGGCAAGGACGCTATTTACGATGCAAACTTGAATCGCAGAATCCATCGCGATGAAAAATATGAGTTAGCGGGGAACTTGGATGCTCGGGTCATTCTGTGGTGGGTTGACGTTCCAAAAGCACTTGCAAAGCAGAGACGTATGTCTGAACAAGATCATGCACTTTTGCCCGAAGGTGAGACATCAGAACGGATGTTTGAGCGTATTGCACTTGTCCTAGAAGAACCGACCGCGGACGAACCATGTATTAAGGTAGATGGCACAAAGATATCAAAATCATACATCAAAGAACTTTTAGCAAATTTTTATTAGTTCAGGCGAGCCATTCAGGCTTCTTAAGTATAAAAGTTATAAAATAATCAACAGGGAAGAGAATTGCCGAAACAATAATAAGTAGCATACCCAGAAATAGCGACCACACCCAGCCAGGGAACGTCGACCAA
>DAOLHH010000041.1:0-8290 GCA_035329185.1 Candidatus Saccharimonadota bacterium
CCGCCACGAATTTCAACTAATTTTTCTTCATATGGAAAATGGTGCGCGGGCGTAAGACCGTCAACCACAGCATGAGCAAGCCACGCAGCATCGAAGGCAGCTCGTTCGGGAGAGCCCTTTTTCAATTGGCGGACAAGTTCGTTATAGTGCAGTTCAATGTCTGCGAGCAATTGTGTATCGTCGCCGTCAAATGGGTCATAAAAATGCCATGGCTCATCTTTCGCAGGGCTTTTACTCTTAATGCCGTCGGGTCCATTTTTGCCTTCAAAATGAATTATATCCTTGATGCGAGGAAAGACATGATCTTTGTTGACGATCATCATTAAATGGTCATAAGCAACTTTATCAATTTTCTGATGTGCGCCAATGAATGAACCTGAAAAATTAGTGAGTGTTGTGCCTGACCACATGGTAGTTTTACTATAAATATATTCACAAGAAGTACATTTCTTGTAAATTTATTTTTAATTAACCTTTTTTAATTTAAATTCGTAATGGTGCGTAATATGTCTACGCGTGCCTTCAGCTGTGGATATTTTACCAGTTTTTCACCTTTTTTCATAAACTTACGAGCTGCATCACGTGCTTCTCTCACTAAATCAATATCGGTAATTTTTGCAACTCTCAAATCGAGCGCGCCGTGCTGAACGGTGCCATAGAGCGCTCCAGGACCTCGAAGCTCTAAATCATACTCTGCGAGCTTGAACCCATCTGAAACAGTCTCTATAACACGTAAGCGCCGTGCCGGTGCATCATTGCTCGCGGTTATTAAGTAACAATGCCCTTCGTGTTCACCCCGTCCGATACGTCCTCGTAATTGGTGGAGTTGCGCCAATCCAAAACGGTCGGCGCCTTCGATAATCATAACCGATGCATTTGGAACATCCACGCCGACTTCGATTACCGTTGTTGCTACAAGCACTTCTATGGTCCCTTTTTTGAACTTTGACATAATGCGCTCTTTTTCTTCGGCTTTCATTTTTCCATGGAGCACTTCTATTTTGTGGGGGTTCACCCATGACTGTATTTGCTTAGCAACTGCATCAACTCCAAGCGGACGTTCATTTTTATCTTCTTTTGATTCTATGAGCGGGCACACTACAAAGAGTTGGCGACCTTTCATGAGTGCGTCTTTACATTGGGCATAAAGTGATTGACGTTGTTCAGGATTCAAGATTGTCGTTTCAACTGTTTGACGATTGCTGGGTTTCTGCTTAATAAGTGATATGTCGAGTTCTCCATAGAGGGTGAGCGCAATACTACGAGGTATTGGCGTCGCGGTCATATGCAAAATATGTGGCATGACATGCGCTTTTGCTTGCAAGGCTTTCCTTTGCTCAACGCCGAAACGGTGCTGTTCATCAACGACGACAAGGGCAAGCTTATTAAAAATAACCTTATCTTGTATGAGTGCATGCGTGCCGACGATAAATGCTACTTCACCCTGTTCTAGTTTCTGCAATATAGCTTCTTTCTCTTTTTTCGGTATGCTACCAGTCAAGAGTGCTACTTTTGCATGATACATCTCCGGTAAAATCGAAATAATCGTTTCATAATGTTGCGTCGCTAGAATTTCGGTTGGGGCCATGAGTGCTACCTGAAAACCTGATGCAATAGTATTGACAGCAGCGATGGTAGCCACAACTGTTTTGCCGGAACCGACATCACCCTCCAGCAACCGATTCATGGGACTTCCTTTTGTCATGTCTTGAAGAATTTCCCAAGCAGCTCTACGTTGATCATCGGTCAAAGTAAAGGGGAGTTTTTTAACAAACTCGACTACGCTGGATTTATCAAATGAAACATGTTGTGCTTTTTCTTTGGCAAAATCTGCGCGGTTCAGCTCACTTGCGAGCATCATGGTAAAAAGCTCCTCAAATCCTACGCGTCGCTTCGCACGTGCAACTACATCAATCTCTTTAGGGAAATGAAGCTGAAAAAGTGCACTTTTTCGGTCCATGAGTTTTTTATCATCTATAAGCCATTGAGGGAGCGTTTCTCCGATTGGTGTTTGAGTGAAAGCAGTTTTTGTATAACGCCGAAGCTGATGCGCGCTTAAACCTTTTGTTAGCCTATACTGTGGCACGAGTCTCGCTGTGTGTAGCGGGAATTCACTCACCAGTTCGCAGGTTGGGTTACTTAAAACTAAAAATCGATAGTTTTTCGCATATTCTCCACTTAGAAAATACTGTTCATCAGCTTTTAAAGATGATGCACGAAATGGTTGATTAAACCACATAACTCGAAGCGTGCCTGTTTCATCACTTGCTAATGCTTCAGTGATATGAAGCCCACGTTTTGCATATCGGCTACGTACGCTGTGTATTTTCGCTTGTACTGTAATTGAACCCGGCGTGACTGAACTTATTGGTGTTACTTGCGAATAGTCATCATATTTTCGAGGGACATTTTCAATAAGGTCATTGATTGACTTTATATTAATACGAGCCAGAAGTTTTGCCGTTTGTTCACCAACACCTTTTAACTGGCTCAAATCACTCATATAACTAGTATGACATATGAAGAGTTACGACTATACTTTGCGTAGCAAAAAGACGGTCGAAGGTCCAAAATAAGTATGAGCGAGGGGTTTTTGAGTCATTTTCTCAAGTTGTAATAGCGCCTTCTTCCCAAACAATTTCTTAAAAGTTGTGGAACGGAAATTTGAAGCCGACAAAACCCGCTCTAGTTTAAATCCTGCTTGAGCAAGTTGCTTTTTCACCATTTTAGGATTGTGATTAACAAATGGGATTTCGTCATCCCGCTTATTTTCCAAACTACGAATATCGACTGGTTCCATCGGAATTTTTTGCAATTTTGAAGAATATTTTAGTCGGTTTTTGAAGTGAGCATTGTTTGCGAACTCCAATAGAAAATAGCCGTCTTTCTTTAGCACTCGATTAATTTCTAAAAATGCCGGCATTGGGTCAGGAAGATGATGGAGTACGCGCACTACCAGTGCAAGATCAATTGATTCATCTTCAAAAGGGAGTGCTTCTGCTTGCGCCAGCTCCATTGCTACTGAAGGTTTATCTTTTAAAAATTCTTTCGCGATGTCTAATTGTTGTTGCGATGGCTCGGCAAGTGTTACATGCTCAGAGAAGTTACGCAGAAACACCGATAATCTACCATATCCCCCACCTACATCTATCGCCTTCTTAAAAGACTTTCCTTTTAGAAGGGTCGCGATGGCAACTTCTTCAGCTGCGTGCTCGTATTCTCGACCTTCCCAATATTTTAAGTAGTTGTGGCTAGGGTCGTTATATTGATCTGCTTTGTTTAATTTTTTTGACATGAGTAGCAGTGTAGCACGCTCTCCTATTTAATTTCCAGTAGTGCGGTAGCATTTTTACCACGCCTTATAATCGCATAGCCATTAATAACATCTGTTTTATCAATATGTTGTTTTTCTAATGGCAATTGTTGCCCGTTGATATAGATTGCGTTCGATTGCAAAAACCTTCTTGCGTCCCCTTTTGATGTTGCCAATTGCGCAGCGACTAGTAGTTCCGTTAATTCAGCACCTATATGTGACTCCACCGTTGGTAATTCTTGCTTGAGCATTTGGAAATCGTCTTGTGTTAGCTCGCTATATGATCCGCTTCCAAAGAGTACATCTGAAATACGTACGACTGCATCGGCTCGATCGGTACCGTGAACAATCACAGTTGACTCATATGCGAGCCTTTTTTGAGCGATACGCAGTCCACGAGATTCATTATGTTCTTTCATGATTGAATCAATTGTTTCTTTATCGAGATCTGTGTAGATTTTCATATATTCTTCAACACCCTCATCATCACAATTCAGCCAGAACTGATAGAATTTATATACACTTGTCTTTTTATCGTCTAGCCAGATAGCGCCACCCTCAGTTTTGCCAAATTTCTTACCCGTTGCGCGATTAATTACGAGGGGTGAACTCCAAATATGTGCTTCTGCACCTGCGATACGACGGATTAATTCAACGCCTGCAATGCTATTTCCCCACTGATCAGCACCGCATAACTGTAACGTCACTCCGTACTCTTTGTACAAATGCAAGAAGTCGTAGCCCTGTATGAGCGAATAGCTAAACTCTGCATAACTAATACCTGAGCCTTCCTCGCTCAATCTACTCTGTACAAATTCACGACCGAGCATTTGTCTCATTGGTACATGTTTACCCACGGCACGTAAAAATTCTAGATAGCCAAGATCTTTAAACCAATCATAATTATCGACGACTTTGAAAGACATGCCGTTAAATACTTGCTCATACTGTTTACTAATTGCCTCTTTATTATGGGCGATCTGATCAAGACTAAGCAGTGACCTTTCTTCGGATTTACCGTCTGGGTCGCCAATCATGCCGGTTGCCCCACCAACGAGCAATATGGCTTTGTGACCATTTTTTATAAAGTGGCGAGCCATCATGCCTGCCGCAAGATTCCCTATCTGCATAGAATCTGCACTTGGGTCTACACCCCAATAAAAGGTTATACCCGGTGTATCAAGTACACTTATGTCCTTAAAGGTTGTTTGATTTACGAATCCGCGCCACTTAAGTTCTTCAGATAATGTCATTGTATTCATTGCACATATTATAGCGTATTTTAAAAGACTTCCTGTTCGCTAGTTTTTGCTATAATGGTTCTGATTAAGGAGTCAGAAAATTAACCGTTATGACAACAAGTCCATCCGGTCCTGATTTAAGCGGCAAAAGACCTTCGATAAAGCGCCGAGTCAAGGGCAATAAATTTGTGACCCGATCTGGAAAAACTATCAAGCTTAACCGCAGTCTTTCCGAAAAAAGTAAAGCACGTAAAGACGCAAAAGATCTTAGAAAAGCTGAGCGCCTAAAAGGGATGCCAAAAGGCAGAGTAAAAGCGTTCTTATTCCGTATGCATCCGAAACGGCTCGCTAAGTACTGGTTCAGCCGAGATGGTGCTTATATGGCACTTAAGCTCACTGGTATTGGATTCGCCGTAGGATTTTTATTCTTAGCAGGATTATTTGCATACTTCAGAAAAGATTTACCCGACCTTCGTGACATATCAGGCAATAACATCGGCGGTAGTATACGCTACTATGATCGAACGGGTGAGACACTCCTCTGGGAAGACTACGATCAAGTAAAAAGAGTACCTGTTACATCTGACAAAATTTCAGACAAACTTAAAATGGCTACCATTGCTATAGAGGACCGTGATTTCTATACCCATAATGGCTTTAATGTTCGCGGTATCTCACGAGCAGCATGGAATAACGCCTTTGGGGGGTCAACCCAAGGTGGCTCAACTATTACCCAGCAACTTGTAAAGCTCACCACGAAAGGTTTCTCAACTGATAAAACAGTAACCCGGAAAATTAAGGAACTTATTCTTGCAGTTGAGTTTGAGCGTAGTTACACCAAAGAAGAAATTCTCGCTGCATACCTAAACTCTGCACCTTATGGGCCAATTGAATACGGCGCTGAAATCGCGTCTCAAACATATTTTCATAAAAGTGCAGCTGATTTATCATTGGATGAAGCAGCAATGCTGGCATCAATTCCAAAATCTCCTCCTTTCTATTCTCCATATGGTCCCGCATTTGACCGTGAGGAGTTGATTGGTCGTCAGCACTATACCCTTGATGTCATGGCAGATATTGGCTTTATAAGCGCCCAGGAACGCGACGAAGCAAAGCAAATAGACACAGTCGCAAAGGTTCAAGAACGTCTACCTACCAAATATACGGGTATCCAAGCGCCTTACTTTGTACTTGCTGCGAAAAAGCAAATCGAAGGTGATTTAACTGAAGCGTCCTATCTACGTGGTGGCTGGAAAGTAAAGACAACGGTCGACCTTACCCTGCAACATATTGCCGAGGAGGAGGTTTCCAAGGGGCTTGCTCAAGTAGAGCGCCAGCGCGGCGATACGGCAGCATTTGTTGCGGAAGATGTAGAAACGGGTCAAGTTGTCGCTATGGTCGGTGGTGGAGATTTTAGTAATAAAGACCGAGCAGGTGAAGTAAACTTCGCTCAAGAACCCCTGCCTCCAGGATCAAGTTTTAAGCCATATGATTACCTTGCCCTGATTGAGCATACTGAGAATGCTGGCGCAGGTGCTGTGCTATACGACACACAAGGACCTCTCGAAGGCTACCCATGTACCAACAGGACGATGGGCCGAAATAAAGGAAATTGTCTGCAAGACTATGATTTTCGTTATCCTGGACCGCTTACGTTACGCTACTCTCTCGGTGGCTCCAGAAATGTACCTGCCGTAAAAGCCATGCTTATCGTCGGCGTGGATAAGACGATTGAGACTGCTAATAAACTTGGTCTATACGACGAAGAACGAAAAACTGGTGGATATAAATGTTATGCCGATTTTCAGAACCGCGTAGAAACGCAATGCTACGGAGCTTCTGCCATCGGGGATGGTGCATATCTTAATCTTGATAAGCACGTTCATGCATACAGCACTATTTCCAGAAATGGCGTAAAACTACCACAAACCTATGTTCTTGAAGTAGAAGATTCGCAAAATAATAAGCTCTATGAATGGAAACCAAGTGCTGGTGAGCAAGTAGTTCGACCAGATGCTGCGTATATTATTGCTGACATAATGTCAGACCCTAGAGCAAGTTATATGAGTAGGAAATCTCATGACTATAAGGGGTGGGACTTCTCACTTAAAACCGGAACCACAAATGACAACAAAGATGGTTGGCTCATGGGCTTTTCAACTAAATATGCTGCAGGCGTATGGGTTGGTCATCACACTGGGCAGATTGAAATGAGTGGCTTCATGGAAACAATGACGCAACCAATTTGGAATGGTTTCATGCAACGCGCACATGATTCTATCTCACCTATTGCCCGTCAAAGACCAAGTGGTGTACAAACATTACCTGCATTCGTTGTTACAAGCCACGTTGGCGTTAGTTCTATAGAACCAAGTCCTTCCCAAGATCTTTTCCCTTCGTGGTATAAGAAACCAGGTGGGAGTACAAGCGAAGATAAAATCAAAAAAGATAAAGTCACCGGAAAGCTTGCGACAGAGTGTACTCCTGCACTTGCCATCGAAGAAGTTGGCCAAGGGAATGCTGCACAATATTCAAGTGATCCATTCTACAGCTCGTCTACGAATACGCAAGAGAAGGATGATATGCATAAGTGTGAAGACATTAAGCCTACCGTTTCAATTAGCTCAATAGACAATGGAGATGGCGACTACACCTTTGAAGTTTCAGTTGGTGCGGGTACGCACCCGATATCTTCGGATAAATTTAGTGGTAAATTAACTGTGAGTATCGATGGGAACGTCATTCCGAATGGTGCGCTCGATATAAGCGGTCCTGGTATATACCAATTTGACTACACGTCATCATTAGCAGAAACTGCCACACTGTCCGCTTATGTAACAGATAGTGCGCTCTATGAAGCTCAAGATGCTGTAGATGTACCGTTTGAGCTACCTGCAGACGAAGAAGATAACAATTCAACCTATGTACCTACACCATATCGTACGATGACACTACGTGTTAAACACGCTGTTGCAGGTACCGTGTAAGTTTCTACCTAGAAATTTTACGAGCGAATAGAATTCGACCTGTATTTGTTGATACGTAGTGTGTAGCTATCGTGTCGAGTACCGTATGGACATCTGATTTTCGACATTGCTCGACTACTACCATGGTTCCATCCTCAAGATAAGCAATACCTTGCCTGCTTGTATCGCCCATTCGCACTATTTTTAACTCAATCTGGTCACCAGGATAATATTTAGGTTTTAAAACTTGCTCAAGCGTATGCATGGTGAGCACTTGCACGTTATGTATACGTCCCAGTTCTGCAAGTGCAGCATCATTCGTGATCAAAAGACATCCTTGCTTCGTCGCATATTCTACTAATATATCGTCCGTTTTTTTATCCGTTTCTTGCGATGATACAACTGAAAAATGAAAACCAGCCAATTGCTTCATTGACTCACACTGCGCCAGACCATTCCGCGCTCGTTCGCGCTTGAGCGCATCTTTTCCGTCAGCGAGAATGTGTAGTTCTTTCAATACAGCTTCGTGAATGATTACGCTACCTTGCATGAGTCCGGTTTCATACAGCGCGCTCATTCGTCCATCCATAATGACATTAGTGTCAAATAAGTAGCCCTTTGCAGTTCCAGACTGGATATGAATCTTTTGTTTTCTGCCAATCATTTTACTAATTGCTATCGCCTGAATAAGTACCGCAACGCTTAATATACCGTCAACGACACGCATATCAGTCTTTTTCCAAAAAAGTGTTTAACGCTGTGCGTATGTC
>DAOLHH010000042.1:0-8264 GCA_035329185.1 Candidatus Saccharimonadota bacterium
ACCACGACAGCGGTATGCTTGTATGTCATACCTGTGGTAGAAAACAGCGTATTCCCGTATCGTGCCCCTTAAGCGCTCACCCAGTAGAACTACGTTCGCTTGGGAGTAAGGCTATCGTTGAAGAAATTCAGGCTCTTTTTCCAAATGCAAGAATTGGTCGCTTTGATAGCGATACAGATACAAAAGCATCATTTCATACGCAGTACAAGGATATTGTAGAAGGTTCTGTAGACATACTGATTGGAACTCAACAGATAATTAAAGGGCTGGATTTGCCACGGTTGTCTGTAATGGGTGTTCTGAATGCCGATTTATCGCTCCATTTCCCTGATTATTCTAGTGAAGAGCGTACTTTCCAACTCATAGCGCAAGCGCTTGGACGTGTAGGACGTGGACATCGGAAAGGTACCGTCATCTTGCAAACTTTTCAGCCCCATAACCCGACCATCCAGGAAGCATCGAGAGAAGACTGGCACGCATTTTTTAATCGTCAAAAAAAGGAACTGAAGGCACACAATCTGCCACCGTACCGTTTCATAGCAAAAGTAATTATTCGTGACAAAAATCTTCTAAAAGCATTTAAACGCGCGCAGAGCTATAAAGAGTCACTTGGGAAAAATGCTCATTTAGAAGTTGAGGGACCAGTTCCTTCCTTTTATCAAAAGCGCGGTGCCTACTATTACGTTCAACTCCACCTCAAGTCAGGGTCGCGAAATGCGTTACTTGTTGCTTTGCGCAATAGTCCAGAAGGTGTAATGCTTGACTTAGATCCAACTACACTCCTCTAGGTAGTACTGGTTTTTTAATATGTTTACAGATATAATCTCAGTTCATGAGTCGCAAGTTAATCGTCCTCCCACAAGAAGAACTACGAAAGCGTTCTATTCGAGTCGGCTTTGTTGATGAATCAATCAAAGCCATAATTAAAGATATGGAGAACGCGACACTTGCATGGGAAGATTCTCGTGAGCATGAAGTGGGTGTCGCACTGGCTGCAGTACAAATAAATGTTCATAAGCGCATCGTTATTGTTCGTAATAATTTCGACAACAAGGCTGACCGAACATTTCAAGTATTCATCAATCCTGAGATCGTCAAATACGATGGCGACATCATAGAAGATTATGAAGGTTGCCTCAGCGTTAAAGATATATACGGAAAAGTTCCACGGTATAACCGAGTAAAAGTCAAAGCAAAAGACGCGCAAGGTAAAGATGTACGAATTACAGCAGAAGGATTTTTGGCTCGTGTATTTCAGCATGAAATAGACCACACAAACGGTATGTTATTTGTTGATCGTATCAAAGATAACCCGAAAGCATTTTACAAATTAGCCGATGACGGCACCATAAAGGACCTGAGCGATGAAGAACGAACAGCCTACTTTCGTATTCTTTGGTAGTGGCCCTGTTGCAGCTGAAAATCTTCGGCAATTAATACCTTATTTTCCTGTTGAAGCAGTGATAACAAAGCCGTCAACGCTAAAAGAAATGAGTGCTATATGCGACGCTCTCGTCCCTGTGTACGCAGTAGAAAATAAACAACAGCTTGATGCGTTAATCAGCGAACAAAAATTTGAGAGTAGTGTTGGCGTACTCATTGATTTTGGAATTATTGTGAGTACTAAAGTCATTAGTACATTTCCCAAAGGAATTGTGAACAGTCATTTCTCACTTCTCCCTGAGTGGCGTGGTGCCGATCCAATAACATTTTCGATTTTGTCTGGGCAGGCTAAAACGGGAGTGAGTCTTATGCTCTTGGTAGAAAAAATGGATGAAGGTCCTCTGCTCGCTACTGGCACGTGTGCTATTAAGGAGACAGATACCACGCCCGTTTTAACGGATAAACTTATTGCGCTTAGTACGTCGCTACTCGAAAAAAATCTGGCCCCGTATGTGAATGAAAGCCTACCTCTACAGGACCAAACAGATGTCGCACAATCTCAAGGACGATCTGCTGAACCAACCTATTCGCGCAAACTCACCAAAGCTGACGGCAACATAGACTGGTCAAAGCCTGCCGAACAAATTGAACGTGAAATCAGAGCATTTATTGAGTGGCCAAAAAGCTACACGAAGCTCGGTGATATCGAGGTCATCATTACGCAAGGGCATGCGATACCTACGAATTTTGGGACGAACGCTGGAGAAATAGAAATACAAGATGATGAGGCTAAGCTACTCATGGTGCAATGCGGAGAAGGTTATCTTTGTATTGACCGCATCAAACCAGCAGGTAAAAAAGATATGGACGTATCGGCGTTTTTAGCCGGATATAAAAGTCGCCTCACTCCAAGCGCTCGTTAAACTAAACTGATGGATTATATGGTGGTTGGTAAGTGTTAGGCTGTTGTGGTGTATTTTGTGGATCGTATGGCTGCTGATATTGCGGGGTTTGTGGAGAAGATGGTTGCGGTACGTTCGTTGTTGGTGGTTGAGGATATTGAGGCTGGAAATTATTTATTGGCTGTTGGTAGTTGTCAGTTGGTGGTTGAGGGCTGGTAGTTGAGGGTTGCGGATATTGAGGTGCTGGCTGTTGCGGCTGATAGGGTTCGCTTACAGGTTGTTGCTGATAGGTATTATTTGGAGACATTTGAGGTTGTGCTTGCATTGGCTGTGGGTAGGAAGCCGATGGTTGGCTGTTATCAGTTGGCTGATAATTAGTTTGTTGTGGAGCTTGTTGGTAAGGGTCAGCTGTTTGCGGTTGAGCTTGTAGCGGAGTTTGCGGTGTCGCATTGGCGGCATTTGCTATTGCCTGCTGAACAATTTGCGGTGCAACTTGCTTAATCTCTGACTTCAGCTTTTCAAGTTCTTCGGCAACAACTTCTTTATAGTTCGGGAAATTCGTTTCGAGCCACTTAAGCGCCCCTGCTTCATCATTTTTATTGATATATGCTTCGAATTCATCGAGTTGTTCGTTGCTCATTTTTTCTGCAAGACGCATACCAACCCGCATCTCAAGTGTTTCATATATATGAGCGAGCATTTTATTTTTGTCGGCGGGCGGCAAGGCACTTAAGCCTAATTCGTTTAAAAAATTATCATCGAGTTTAAACATATCCGTATTGTAGCAGAATATACGATTCGACTACAGTGTCCTTTCTTTGAGTTCTTTTGTATAAAATTCGATGCTATCACCTTCTTCAACTTGCAAACGATTGCCGGTCTTTAAACTAACACCACACAATTCACCTTCAAGCACTTCTTTTGTTTCTTGTGGTCCACGTTGCAGTTTGGTACATTCTGCTTCTGCTACCAATTCTTTATCTCGGTAAATTTTGACCAGTGAAGGCGCCAGCAAATGACCTTTTGTCACTTCACCGCCACAAATAACTTCTGTTTTCGTCGTTTTAAAGACTTGTTTTACTTTAAGTCGCCCAAGATCAGTTATGACTATTTCTGGCGCAAGTAGAGCTGAGAGCTCCTCTTTTGCATCATCTAACAATTCATAAATAACTTTGTATGTTCTAATACGGACATTATCGCGAGCGGCGAGTTGTCGTAAAGCGGTAGGTAATTCAACATTGAATCCATACAGTATCGCATCAGAGGTAGACGCTAAATATAAATCATTTTCGGTAAACGAACCAACGCCGGACCCAATAACTTTAATAGCAACTTCTTCGGTATCGAGTGTTTTTAGCGAGTCAACAACAGAGGTCAAAGACCCTTGTACATCGGCTTTTATCATCACGTTTAACTCTTGTAACTGTTCGGTTCGTTTCATGGCCTTCAACAAATCGCCGGCACTTGCGCCAGATAACTTACCGCGAGCCTGCTTGCCATCGACAGCTTCCGCACTCTGTTGACGAGCTTGTTTTTCATTTGGAACAACTTCAAAAGGAGTACCAAATTCTGGAAGTGCCTTGAACCCACTGACGGTTACCGGGGTTGATGGTCCAGCTGATTGAACCTGTTTGCCCTCAGGAGTTTGCAAGGTTCGAACCTTTGCATATACATCTCCTGCCACTACGAAATCACCTTGAGATAGTGTTCCCTGCTCAACAAGCACAACCGCAGTCGGTCCTTTCCCCTGCTCCATGTGCGCTTCTATAACGAGCCCTCGAGCTGCACCGCCATCCAATGCTTTCAAATCTTCAACATCTGCCATGAGTAAAATCATGTCCAACAAATCATTAACACCGTCACCAGTCTTTGCCGAAACAGGCACCACAACGGTGTCTCCACCCCAATCTTCAGGCATCAATTGCTGTTCGGCTAGCTGTTGTTTTAGGCGGTTGATATCCGCGCCCTCTTTATCCATCTTGTTTGCTGCAACGAGCATTTTAACGCCCGCTTTGCGCGCAAACCGAATTGCTTCGAGTGTTTGCGGTTTTATACCGTCATCTGCTGCAACTACAATAACTACGAGGTCGGTTAGATACGCACCGTGTTCACGAAGCGCTGCGAAAGCCTCATGACCGGGCGTATCAAGAAACGTAATAACACGATCACCTTCAGCGGTTTTATGTGTTACTTGATAGGCGGAGATGTGTTGCGTAATACCACCGCTCTCACCTTTGGCAACATTTGCAGTTCTAATCTTATCGAGCAAAGATGTCTTGCCATGGTCAACATGTCCCATGACCGCTATCACTGGTGGTCGGGTCTTTGCATTAGGATCATCAGAGGTCTTTTGGCGTACTGGTAGTGCGACTTCTTCTGTTTTTGCAACTAGTTCGGCATCTAGACCGAGCTCATCAATAATAATCTGCGCAGTATCAGCGTCAATCTTTTCATTGACCGTTACCATCATGCCGTTTTTAAATAATTCACCGATCAATTTCGTAACCGGAATATCCAGCTTTTCGGCAAGCATTCCTACGGTCACCATGCTGTCGATCTCTATCTGCTTCGCCATAGCTGTTTTCCTTTCATTAATAAACTTATTACGATGCTCATCGGTGGGAAGAAATAGCGTCTTTTTAGCACAAGCTACTTCTTCCGACGATTCAAAAACTTATTTTGCGTCTTTGAGACTTAGGGCAATCTTGCGTGATTCTGTATCAACATCAAGAACCTTAAACTGTTTTGTCTCATTCACCTTGAATACTTTCTCTGGATCTGTACCTTCGTCATTGCTCATTTCTGATACATGAACGAGTGCTTCGACTGCAGAAGAAAGCTGTACAAAAGCGCCAAAAGGAGTGATACGCGTGACGCGACCTTCAACTAAACTCCCTTTTTCGAACTGTTTGACCTCGTTAAGCCATGGGTCTTCGCTCAGCTGTTTTAAGCTCAAAGATAGGCGATCTTTATCGATTGCAATAATCTTGGCTTTAACTTTGTCACCTGTTTTAACGTATTTCTTTGGATCTTCAACACGCTCCCATGAAATTTCTGAGATATGGATGAGTCCTTCAATACCATCGACATTGATGAATGCACCGAAATCAATAACTCCGGTCACAATTCCTTCGACGACATCTCCAACCGTTAACTTGGCGAAGCGTTCCTGCATGTCATCTTTTGCTGCTTCTTTTTCTGAGAATATCAGCTTATTATCCTTGCGACTGACGTCGAGAATACGAACTGACAACGGCTTCTTCACGAGCGCGCTAAGCTTCTGCATAATCTCATCTTTGTCAGCACCTGACACACGTGGGTAGTGATCAGCAGACAATTGTGATACCGGCATGAAACCACGGATACCTTCGAGTTCAATAAGCAAACCACCGCGGTTCGCATCGTATGCAAACACTTCGATTGTTTCTTTTGACTCAAAGACGCGTTCAAGCTCGTCCCAGCCCTTGTCTTTGGCTGCACGCTTCATACTGAGGAGTGCGTAACCTTCGTCCATTTCAGGATCGACCACACTTACCGTGATAGGTAAGCCTTTTTCGAGTTCCTGGCCTGGGCCGATTTCACGACGCATGACGACACCGATACCGTTGGCACCAAGATCAATCCAGACTTCGTGCTTCTTAACTGACATAACGACACCTTCGACGACGTCGCCATTCTTGAGTTGTTGAATATCAGACGACGCTAAAAGCTCGTCCATAGTAACTTTTGACATTAAAAAATGCCTCCTTGTAGGCTTGCGGCAGTCCGTAGACCGTGAAATCCGCTAAACTTACCCTTAATTATACTGATTTTACATCTGTAAGTAAAGTCAGACGTGATACACTACTTGCATGTATATAAGCATCGACGTAGGTGGGACGAAAGTGCTGGTGGCTGTATTTGATGATGCAGGCACCCTCCTTAAAAGCAACAAGTTTCCTACCCCTATCATGTACCCCGATTTTATAGCGCAGTTGAAGCAGACAGTGCGAGTGCTTTTAGGCGAAGAACAGCCGAAACGATGCGCCGTAGCGCTTCCCGGAGTTTTGGACCGCGAAAATGGTATCGCTATCCGGTTTGGAAATCTACCATGGGAATACGTACATATTCGAGATGATTTACGTGACACGATTACTTGTGAAATTTTACTCGAGAATGATGCGAAACTAGCGGGCCTTGCCGAAGCCTACGAATTACGCGCACTTTACCACCGCGTTTTATATGTAACGGTAAGTACAGGTATAGGCATTGGGCTCACAGTCGATGGCAAGATTGACCATTCAGTCAATGATGCTGGTGGACATGCCATTATGCTCGAACATGGAAACCGGATAGAATCATGGGAATCATTCGCGAGCGGCAAGGCAATCGTCGCGCAGACCGGTAAGATGGCGAGTGAAATTACTGATGAAAAAGATTGGTATCTTGTCGCGCGAAACATCGCAATCTTTCTGATTAATCTCGTAGACTTACTGTCACCGGATTGCATAGTTATTGGTGGCGGTGTGGGCTCGCACCTCCCAAAATATCACGAGAAACTGCACGAAGAACTTGAACTTTATAGAAGCCCGATGCTCACGAGCATGCCCCAGATACTTCAGGCAAAACATCCTGAAGAAGCGGTGGTCTATGGAGGCTACCTGCTCTGCACAGAGACATGATTGCATTGCGCGTAGGTTCAACGAACGCGCTACAATAAACATATGCCTGAGCTAAGCACTCTTATATCTCAAATAAAGAAGCTCCATTCTACACTTTTATTTGTTGCTGATAAGACGTTTTACTGGTCACCGAAAGATGCAACTATTCATTTTGACAAAAACGCATCTGGTAATGAAGCAGGTTGGTCGCTCATTCATGAAACAGGCCATGCACTGCTTGAGCATACTCGCTACTATAGCGATATTGAACTCGTACAAATGGAGCTTGCTGCATGGGAACGAGCAAAGGAGGTTGCTTCCCTTCTAAATGTATCCATCGAAGAAGATCATATTCAAGATTGTATAGACAGCTACCGTGATTGGCTCTATAAAAGAAGCCTGTGTCCTCACTGCGACTTATGCGGTGTCCAAATTGATAAAAGCGTATACACCTGCGTTTTTTGTCTGCAAGAATGGCGCGTAACAAATGAACGTTTTTGTAGACCCTATCGCAAGACTGTTTGAACACAATTTTTATTCATTCTTAACAGGGGAGACCGAGTCTTTTTACTATAAAAATACCGCACTTCTCTGTAGTGAGAAACGCGGTATTTTTTATAAAGTGCGGTCAGTCTAATAATCGTACTTTAAGCACTTTTCTTAGGCCTATGAGACAACTGCTAAAGCAGTTTTCTCATCGCGCAGGACGGTCGAATGAATCGCCCGTTCTGGCTGCTCTTTCCGAGCTCCCTACTTAAGCACTTTTCTTGGTGCGGCGGCTGATACGGCCACCTTTAGCACCAGCTAAACGAGCGAGCTCACGGTTTGCAAAGAAACCGCCAGTCGTACCCTTCTTACCACCTGCTGCACCGATTTTTGCGTAAAAATCAGCACCGTATTTTGCTTTGTTCTTTGCTGCGGCTTTTTGGCCACCTGCCTTAGTTCCTGCCATTATTCTTTTCCCTTACCGTATTCATTTCTGCTGTGCATTTCGACGGGATGCTCCGCTTCGTCGGCCTGCTACGTATAGGACATACGTCTCCGGCTCCGATGCTCGCCTCCACGCCAAACTGCTCTAGCATAAATAAATACTAGCCTTAGAGAGCATTTTAAGTCGTAGCTTAAAGTTGCTCTATGTGAACTCTCGCTCGAGGTTATTGCCTTGAGCTGTTTTCACCTTTGTTAATAACTTGTCTCCCACCGGCCGCTCGTCTACAAATAAAAAAGAGGGTTCATCTTATGGCTCTTTCGAGCCATATTACCCTCTTTTTTGATTTGTTTCTGACGAAACTACATAAATATTAGCATAATGAGACGCTTATGTCAATAGTAATCTTTG
>DAOLHH010000043.1:0-8233 GCA_035329185.1 Candidatus Saccharimonadota bacterium
CCGTCGTGCCCTAAACATAACCACCATTATAACCGGACTCTTACTTTATGACTAGTCTTCTTTTTTGACTTTATACAGCTCATGATCATCCAAACTAGACCTACAAAACTCAGGTACTCCCCCAAAAAGGTGTATGGGGTTCGTCGACTATGCAATTGCGCCGATACCTCTTTTATGCGCATCCCTTCTTCATTAAACAATAGCTTTCCGTTTTGATCATAGCCAAACGAGGGCCCGCTACTCGCTGACTGTACAAACGTCCGAGCATTCGCGGTCGCCATCAATTTCGCCATCGATCGTTGATGCCAGCCGTACAATTTCGACCCGTTAAATATGCCAAGGTACGCAGAATTGGTGAGTATGTTCGCCCCGTGTTTTGTGAGCTCGCGGTAATCTTCCGGAGCAATAATACTCGAGCAAACGCCCGCCCCAACCTGGGCTTCTCCAAGCTGCAGGAGCATTTCTTGTGGCGCACCATCTGCTTTAACAATCTGTCGGGTGTTTTTAAAATAATCTAAAGTATGTTGCGCCCCGATGAGCTTAAACAATCCCACCGTAACATACGGCAGATACTCCCCCATCGGTATGAGACGACTTTTATCTATCTTGTATGCATAGCCATTTTGCGAATCGCCAGCCACCAATTGGTTTTTAACTCGGTCGCCATCATAAACAAATCGAGAACCGATAAAATGCACTTTTTGATCCGTTTTCTGCGTATTTAATAGCGTTGAGATCTTCTCATCGTCAATGTCGTTGAACCCATACTCTGGTAAGACAACTAGACTCCCCTCTTTCAGTTGCGATGGGTTAGAAAAAACATCGTGAGCATTCATCTCCGAGGCAATTATTACGGGGACTTTTGGGCCATTCGGAGCACGGTATGCCGCCCACGCCACGACAGTCATAGCGAAAACGATTGTTACTGATGATATAAAAAGCTTCCTGAGATCTTTTTTAATGGACAAAACCAAGAGCATAAACAGTACCCCAGATAACCCATAAATACCAACAAACCGCGCGATATACCCAAGTGGTGTCCAGATGCCGAAATGGCTTAGTGAAGTAAATGGCAAAATGTTATCAACTCGTGCGCCTGTGCCATACCAAATAATGCTCACTGCCCACGCTACAAAAAATTCAGTAGCCGCCCACCACATCACGAGCTTAATCGGTACGAGCCACCTCCCAGTCTTATCTAAATGAGCAAATAAAAACTTGGTGCTTTTTGTATAAATCACTGCACTCAAGCCTGTAAGGGCGAGCACCGTAAGTATCTGCATGAGCTTACCGGCAAAAGACGAAGACGCGAGCTTCCCCAAATCAATCTCAAGGAGCCACACCCAACAAAAGATACAGTATGCAAAAAAGACTAAAAATAGCCTATGTTTTGCTGCGATGGAAGTGATTTTATTAAGCATCTCGTCATCAATCATTATAAACGGTTATGTTTTTTAAAAATAAAAGTTTTAAAAATGCACACACGAGAGAAATAGAAATCTCACTCTCATCTGTTACAATGCTCTACATGAGTCTATCAATCGGTATCGTCGGTCTTCCAAACGTGGGTAAGTCTACCCTATTCAACGCACTCACGGATAGTAATATCCTTGCAGCAAATTATCCTTTTGCAACCATTGAGCCAAACACCGGTATCGTGCCTGTTCCTGATCCACGTCTCGAAAAACTTGGCGAGCTGTACCACACCCAAAAAATCATTCCTGCCACCGTCACCTTTGTTGATATCGCAGGTCTCGTTGCTGGTGCCAGCAAAGGCGAAGGCTTGGGCAACCAGTTCTTGAGCCACATCCGCTCGTGTAATGCCATTTGCCAAGTCGTCCGTGCTTTCGAGAATCCTGATGTACTTCGTAGTGACAGCTCACGGGACCCGCTCCACGATATCGACGTAATTAATACCGAGCTCGTGCTTGCTGATTTACAAACGGTCGAGAAGCGCCTTCCCCGTCTTGAAAAAGAGTGTCGTGCGAATCCTAAACTAAAGCCTGTCTTCGAACTACTCAGCACCATTAATCAGAAGTTGAATGATGGTGAACCTCTCTGGAAAGATCATGAACTACTTGAACAATATCAGGAACATTTGTCAGACCTCCAGCTCATGACCGCAAAACCGATTCTCTACCTATTTAATCTAGACGAGCAAGAACTTTCAAATAGCACATTTAAAGATGAACTCCAGCAAATGGTGGCACCGGCTACAACCGTATTCGTCAGTGCAAAATTAGAAGATGAGCTCCGCGGTCTAGATGAGACTGACCGCATGGAAATGCTGGAAAGCTATGGTCAAACAGAACCAGGCTTAAATCAGCTCATTCATGCAGCTTACGACTTACTTGGCTTGCAAAGCTACCTAACAGCTGGCGAAAAAGAAGTGCGCGCCTGGACGGTTCATAAGGGTGCTACTGCTCCGCAAGCTGCTGGCGTCATCCATACCGACTTCGAAAAAGGCTTTATCGCTGCTCAAATTGTGAGTTACGACGATCTTATAGCTACCGGTTCTGAATCAGCCGCCAAATCTGCGGGTAAAATGCGCACTGAAGGCAAAACCTATCTCATGCAAGAAGGTGACGTCGTCGAGTTTAGATTCAATAACTAGTTCTTCGGAAGAGCAGCCCGCAGAGACGATTTGTTCGGCTCTCCGGCGCGATGAGAAACCGAGAATCGGTGTCTCATAAGGCTTTAGCCGCCAAAAAGGTGACGTCGTTGAATTCAGATTCAACAATTAAAAAGCCAGACGCTCGTTATACGCGTCTGGCTTAATGTCAAAAACTTTATCGTACAGTTACGGATATCACTGTAGAGTAACCAACATTCCCGGCCGCATCATAAGCACGAGTCTGTAGCGTGTGCTTTCCTTTTGAAACTGTCCCTGAATTCCAAGAGAAACTGTATGGACTCGATGTGTCAGTCGCTTTCACCACACCATCGACCAGGAACTCAACTTTCGTCACACGAATATTGTCACTCGCATTCGCACGTACTGTAATCGTGCGTCTTACTGTTGACCCATTACTTGGTGAAGTGATAGTAGTTGTCGGAGCTGTTGTGTCCGCAGCTGCATTTGAAACGGTAAAGCTTATCGTCGTTGATACTTTGGTATTGCCTGCACTATCCCACGCTTGAGCCTTTAGTGTATGTGCACCATTTGTAACCGTAGTCGTATTCCAAGAAAATGAATATGGACTCGTCGTATCAGTTGCGATTGGTGTTGTTGAACCGTCTAAAAAGAACGAAACTGAACTCACACCGACATTATCTGATGCATTTGCGGTGACCGTTCGAGTACCGCTCACTGTCTGACCTGAAGTAGGCGATGTCACATTGACACTCGGCGCACTTTGATCGGTGTTGCTTGGTGGTTGCAAGATTGGATTTTCAGTTGTCCTTGTCGCAAACTCAGCGGTCTCCCAGGTACGATTTGTCAAGTGACCTTGAACAGCTGTTATATAGTTCAATGACGGAGTTGTGCGCCAACGTCCAGAGAACCACATACCAACACAGCCCCAGACGTCCCCTGATGCATACGTAGCACCTCGCTCAACAGTATTTAGCCATGTGAACACACCGTTATAGCAATTGCGCCATACTGCTGCATAGTAGTCTAGGTTGTACGCTGTAGAATAAATAGCGTTGTTCGTAAGTGTCGTACTGTTTTCAGTCGTAGATGAGTAAAAAGCAGATTTATGGTACAACCAGCGTACCTGCATCATACCAACGGACTCGGGGCAAACATTCGTATGCGTTATGTCACCATAGTATTGTGGCGCATACGTTCCAACAGGGAGAACGTTGCTACAAGAATTTCCATCTGAATTAAAATCACCATAGTGATTTTGAAGCCATGAGGATTCTGTTACTGCTTGCGCCCTTAACACATCTTCATTCATTCCCCATTTACATGCAGCCCATTGAATAATTTCGTCAGTAGTACCTGAATAGTTACCTGTAACCGCAGGATATGTATAGTTCCCGCCGATACCCTTACGTTGATTATATGTAGCATTGGTTGGATGAATTTCAGGAGTTGGTCTCACAAGAGATGCACACGATGCTTCTGACGGGAGTGTCGCGCCAACAGGTAAAGTATCAAATTGCACCGCTGCCTTTGCTCTGCCTAATAGTAATGGCTGTAGCGATACAAACAATCCCGCTATAATCACCGCTACCGTTTTTAACATTTGCATTTGAACACCACTCATCACTATTTTACGCATGTCTTCTCCTCTTTGTATGGTTACAGTCTCATGTTCAATATGAACCTGTCAAGTAATTGAGTTGTGGCCAGGTTTATAAAGTAGTTTCAATAGCTTTTCCGAGCTCAGCTATTTTTGCATATCCAACTCGTGAAGTAAGTACCGCTACAATAAGTCGCTCTCCGTCAGCGCGCTCCACAATCGTTGCATCATGCCACTCCAGCTGCTCATTCCACCCCACCTTGTTGTACACCGTAACTGCTTCGCTAAAGCCGCTCGGCAAACCCCGGCGATACAGTGCTGGTTGTGTTTTCATCGAATCTAAGTATTTTGCCTTTGACTCTTCACTAAGTCCCTCACCCTTTGCTATGCGCGCTAGTATCATCGCTGTATCCATTGCAGTCGTTTCTAAACCAACCATATCCGTATGCTCAATACCATACGTTTTCAGTTGGTCTTGTATCGTTTGTTTTCCAAGCTCATTCCACCATTTTTCACCGCAAGGACTGTTCGATTCACGAATCATCAAATCAACACATTCAGATCTCGTACTACCGTTCAAATATCTTTCTTTTCCATCGTATGTACCAGCATCGATAGCGCGGTAGGCTTCATATGCTACAAAAAGTTTGTATAAACTTGCAGTAAAATACGATGTATCTTGCCCTACCGATGCAAGCAGCGTGCCGTCTTCATTCATGAGGACTACGCTCGCTTTTTCGTCTGAAGAAAGTGAACTATACCAAATGTCTACAACCGCCTGAAGCTTCGCCCCATCAAATGCTGGATCCTTAGTTTCAGGTGCCGGAGTTGGTGATGAGGTCTCTGTAGTAGTTTCGCTAGTACCACCTGTAGATTGCGCACCCTGCATTTCAGACGTATTAGTGTTATTTTCCGAGTTCGCCGTGAGCTTAAACACCACAAAAGCAATTATCGCCACACTCAAACATACACAAAACAACGCAACAACTGTTAGTTTTTGACGTCTCATACTTCTCTAGATTACCACGACTCGCACTATTTTATGGACGTATTGGCTGTGCGAACTTGCTAATCCTTCGCCTCTGATTCACGAGTGAATACGGTCGCCACTCCACCCCTGCTGGTCGCGTGTCTTCGAGCATGTGTTCAAGCTGTCGGGCACGAGTTATTTGATCTTGAATATATCCACACAAAACACGAAGCCGTTTATCTGCGAATGAGCGAAACAGGAGTGACTTACCAGAAGTTTGCAAAAACACGGTCGCATCAAGCAATCGACCCGCAAATCGTACGTCTGTAATCATCTCGTAACGCACATCTTCTAAATTTAAGAAAAACGGACGTTTATCTATAAGTAGCAGTCGATTGCTCGTTGCAACCAGTAGCGCACTACCTCCTTGATAATACCCATATATACAGTGCTGTATGTGCTCTTGCTCGTTCAGGACGAGTGCGAGCTCCCGCACTTCGGCATTGCCAAACACTCGAAACTGGAGATTGAGCGCACGCAATTGCCTCATAACCTCATCGATATGTACCATAGCTCACCTCCTTATTGTTTGCTACACCACTATTACACGCTAAAATCACAAAAAAGTATGTGAATATACGCAACAAAATACTGTGAACTATGTCACACTTGCTATTTTTGTGTGATATTGCAACAATTATGCTATGACCGTCACGCATAAACGAGAACTCTTAGATTCATTCTTTAGAGCGCACTCCCGTACTCAATATAAAAAAGGCGAGGTAATCGTACGCCCAGAAGAAGAGCCAGGCGGAATCTATCTTATAGAATGGGGGTTCGTAAAAGCGTATATCATTACAAAATATGGCGAAGAAAATCTCCTCCTCGTTCGTGGGGCTGGAAGTGTCTTCCCGCTTATCTGGACATTTACGGGTGACCATCGACAGGTCACCTATGAAGCGATGGAAACGACGTCCATTTGGCGCGTCCCACGCAAGGACTATCTGGATTTTCTTAATCGAAACCCAGATGTATTACCCGTCATCCTCGATATGGCAGTTGAAGCGTACCGCTTACATTCTGAACGGGTTATTACGCTGAGTTACCGCACTGCTCGCGAACGTATCATTTCATTTATGCTCACCCATGCGAAAAGATTCGGCATACAGAACAAAGACGGCACCATGACGATTCATGCACCGTTCCGACAGTCCGATATTGCCAGTTCAGTGAATGCCACGCGCGAAACGACCAGCCGAGAAATAAACGCTCTCCGCAAAAAAGGCTACATCGACATTGTCGAACACAAGCTGATCATTAAAGATATGAAGACCCTCCGCTCAATACTCTGAAATATGGAAAAAGAAATATGAAATAAGGGCTAGCTACAGCCTGCGTTAACCCATATTCCATTTTTCATCCGCCAGCTGGCGGACCTTATTTCTTCTATGTAGCGACGCGAAGTTTATAGAATCTCTCGACGTTTCCTTTGGTGCCAGCAACTTGGCTGTCGGCTTTGTCGAGAATAACGAAACCATTTTTAGAAAGCCAGGCTTCGAAGTCGCGCAAAATTTGCCTACGTATCGCGCTATTCTTGATAACGCCTTTATTTACTTGATCTTTCCCTGCCTCGAACTGCGGTTTGCACATCATTATAAATACCGTCTGTTTTTGGGATAAACGCTTGGCGGCTGGCAAAATCTGCGTGAGTGAGATAAACGATACATCTGCAACTATCAGATTAAAACGCTCGTCCGTCTTAAAATCCCGAATATCTGTTTTTTCATAAAGTTCTACTCGAGAATCTGCGCGTAAAATTGGGTGCAGTTGATCAGTCCCGACGTCGACTGCCACAACCTTCCGCGCTCCATGTTGCAGCGCATAGTCAGTAAATCCTCCCGTACTGCTCCCAATATCCAGCACAGTCGTCCCTCTAAAATCGAGCTGAAATACATTTGCGATAGAAGCGAGTTTCAAAGCTGCTCGTGATACATATTGTTCACTTTTAATACTGATTTTGTCCGCCTCGCTCACCAGCATGCCCGCTTTAGTCACTTCTTTGCCGTTGACGTGTACCGCTCCAAGCTTAATATAGCTTTCAGCCTGCGACCGGCTCAAAACGAGCTTTCGATAGACAAGTTCCTTATCAAGTCGTTGCATCATGCGGATCTCAACCATCCACCAAAACCACGTATTGGTTCAACTCCCCTGTAAGCTCTGGCCATGTTCATTATTGTTACAGGGTCTAAATGATGAATATCGAAGACAGTCCTTTCTCCACTATGCAGTAATGCGTCATTTACGATGCTATAGCCCATTGTGTAAGGGCTTAAGTTTGAACAATCTGATGCGCAGCCACCACGACCTACCCAAGGATCAATGATTTTTCTTTTAAGCACAGAGCGCTCCAAATTATTGTGTGACTGTGTGTAAAATGCTTCAGCTTCTTCTTGCTCTACCCCCGCTACAAAGAATTCGCTTGCATAATCATTTTTACCGACGAATACGCCCGTATGCTCTGCCTTACCCTCTGAAATAATAGTATGTCCCACTGAATCTCGAATTTGAAGATTTCTATAATCACTTAGATGGCTTAATTCATGCGCGATCAGTCCTGCGATTGATTTTGAAGAACCAAATCTATGCCAATAAATCGATAAAGTTGTAATGAGCTCCCCAGACAAATATATTTTTGAAGGCTGAAAATAAGTAGTTCGCGCAGCCGTATTTTTACTAATGCGTGAGATCTTGATTGCTAAAGATGAAGGTAGAATTATTCTAGTATCTAACATTTCAAGCGCTACTTCAGCAGCAATCCCGACGTGCCCTCTAATGAGAGGAGCTTTATCTCGGGAAGCAAAATCTTCAAATTCACGTTTTGCAGGTACGGATAGCTTTGCTCGCATTTCAAACTACTTCTTTCGTTCGCGGTATTCCCACGTATCAGTATCAACGGAGATGACATCGCCAGTCTTGATAAATGCAGGCACCTTCACAGTTATACCCGTTTCCAATGTCGCATCCTTAAGAACGCTACTGGTAGTATCGCCCTTCACAACGTCTTCAGAAT
>DAOLHH010000044.1:0-7893 GCA_035329185.1 Candidatus Saccharimonadota bacterium
TTATGAAGCGAATGGGCAAGGAAGATCCGAAGCACAAGATAGACTTTACTATCGGGGAAGTGGTCAACATTATTGACGGGCCATTCAAGGGCTTTGATGGTACGATCAACGAAATCGACCCTGCGAAAGGTAAGCTTAAAGTTTTGGTCAATATGTTCGGACGTGAAACACCAGTCGAGCTCGACGGCCTCCAAGTCAAGAAAGCGTAAACATATGCCTTTTGCTGAACAAGAACTTGCCCACGAAGCAAAACGACGTATGTTTTATGACCCTCTAATTATACGGCAGCTTGAGCGTAAACTTCAGACTCCTCTTGCAGTCACCGCATATGAAGCAAGTGCCAGAGACCAACTAGATAAACAAGCTGATAGCGCATTGTTCGATACAGGCATCTGTGGGCTTATAGGCGGAATCGCTACTTTTTTCACCGAAGTTATGAGCAGTGATAATGTATGGGATTTTAGTTTTAGCGCTGATGCAAAGGCCTGTGTTTTTGGCGTAACTGCTATCGCGGTAGCTGGATTCATGGAATTTACAACCTCACACTCTGAAAACTAGACAGTAGAGAAAAGCTGTAGTATAATCTACCTCAAGTTACGCACTGTAAATTTAAGCTTCAATAATAATTTACATTCACTAATTTAGATATTAGAAAGGCGCTTCGTCTGTAGCTACCTGTAGCGAAGGGAAAAGAGCAGCCGGCACAGGCGATTTACTCGACTGTCCCGCGCGTCGAGAAAAACCACTAGGTTTGTCTCGAATAGCGAAGCGGAAAATTATCATGGCCAAAAAACCAGTTAAAGCAAACCTCAAAATGAAACTTAAAGGTGGACAAGCATCAGCAGCGCCTCCAGTGGGATCTACCCTTGGACAATATGGTGTAAACATGATGGATTTTATCCAGCCTTTTAATGACCAGACCAAAGATATGATGGGACAAGATATCACGGTTCACATCCAGATCTTTGAAGACCGTACCATGGCATGGAAAGTGGTAAGCACTCCAACCGACGTACGAATTCTGAAAGAGCTTGGAGTCCAGAAGGGTTCTGGTGTACCAAATAAGGAAAAAGTGTCAAAGAAATTGACCCAAGCACAGCTTCAGAAAATCGCTGAAGAAAAAGCGAAAGATATGAACACAAATCGTATCGAATCAGTCAAGCGCATGGTTGCAGGTACCGCACGAAGCATGGGTGTTGAAATCGAACAATAACATAAGCCTATGTCTCGCCCATATCGAACCAGACTGGCTTTAGCAGTTGACGCTGTAACACCAGAAGAGGCGATGACAAGTCTCGGAGGCTATCAATATAGGTTTTCGGACTTGGAGCTCTATGCACTGTCGCGTATAAAGAGTGAAGAATCATTTTCCACGAGAGAATACCAATCAGAGCATCACAACAGAGAAACAGCTGTTGTAGAGCAGATTACCTTACTCTCTACTAGAATTTTAAGGGATGATATTTCATGAATGAATCCCGCTTGGAGGCTATTACAGAAGCTATGATAGATAGAATTTATCCTTCTGGTAATAGACCACCGAAAAGTATGAGTGATGAGAAATTTGTAAGTCGAAAATATTCGGATGATCAATACGCACGCGAAGAAATAATCGCAAAAAGAATTGGCAATATGCTCAATCACGAAGTTGAATGTTAGTTACTTTGCTACAAGCCTACTTTATGATATAATTTTTCTATAAATAACTAATTTGTGGGAGCTGTTGAGATTACTCCGGCGCCACTACCACGAAAGGAGAGTCTGTAGCTCTGGGAAGAGCAGCCGGCACGTCGGATTTATTTCGTACGTCCCGCGCGATGAGAAACCCTAAAAGGGTGTCTCATTGCAGCAAACTACTATGGCCGAAACAAAAGCCGATCTTATAAAAAAAGCTCAAAGTCTCGGAATCGAGCACGTAAGCCCAAATAATACGATGGCTGAATTGCGTGAAGCAATTGCAGCTGCAGATCCTAAAAAACACGATAAGGAAGCCCTGTCAACTGAAGAACACGAAGCAGTTGTTGCAAAGGCTGGCAAGCGAAGTGCTAAAGCAATCGCTGAAACTGAGGAAAAAATTGCCAAAGAAGACCGCAAAGCACATGCTGAAGAATCAGAAGCGGTACATATTCCGAAGCCAGCTCAAAAACCAGCACGTTCACGCTTGGAGCGCGCCGGTAAAAAGTTACGTAAAGCAAGTGAGCTTATTGAAAAAGGTAAAGAATACAGTCTTAAAGACGCGCTAGATCTTGCACAAAAAACAGCCACAACAAAGTTTGACGGCAGTGTCGAACTTCATGTTCGATTAAACGTTGATCCTAAATATGCCGATCAAAATATCCGCGAAAACATCGTACTGCCTGCAGGTACAGGGCGAGCCGTAAAAGTTGCCGTGTTTGGTGAAGCTGATGATGTTGCTGCTGCGAAAAAAGCAGGTGCAGACAGTGCTGGTGCAGATGAATTCTTGCAACAACTTGAAAAAGGTATTATAGATTTCGACGTGTTAGTCGCAACACCGACTGTTATGCCAAAACTCGGTAAATACGCTCGATTACTCGGGCCAAAAGGTTTGATGCCAAATCCTAAGAGCGGTACTGTCACGAAAGATGTCGCAAAAGCTATCGAACAAGCGAAAGCTGGTAAAGTTGAGATTCGTGTTGACGAAACAGGAATTGCTCATCTGAGCATTGGAAAAGTAAGCTTCGGTACCGAAAAACTACTTTCAAACGCACAAGCAGTCTTCTCGACACTCAAATCTGCAAAACCCTCGTCTATCAAAGGCACTTACGTTGTTTCTATATATGCCTCAACGACCATGGGGCCAAGCGTAAAGATCGCATCGAGCGAACTGTAAAAGTATCGAACACATGAATCGTTTTGAACGCTTCCAGAACGTAGCACCACGCGAAGCTAATGCATTGATTCGTAAATTTTGTCAGGATGCAGATACCTATCCAGATATTGATTATCGTTTACGTATCCCTCTACTTCTATTGTCTGCGGACGAACGCATATTCATACAGCAGTACAAACCGAAACATGCGCAAGATCCAGGTGAGAAGCGACTCACCGTACCAGCACTTTATTGGAAGAGAGATGAAATCCTTACACCAAGTTTCAAATATCTGGTTTCGCATAAACTACGTTCTGAGGTACTCATGGTCCCTAGCACCCAAGAAATAGACTCACACGCGATAGGCTATCGTGAATTCGACTCAGAACAAAATACTAGAGTGCTTGCCGTCACAGGGTTGAGTAAAATACAGATGCCTGCTGATGCTATTCAGCCTCGCCTTAGCTATGCGACGCGTATCGGTGGTGAGCTAAGCTGGATGCCAATGAACGACGCAAGGGAAGCGATTTACGAACAAGCTGAGAGGCTTCCAACCAGTAATCTGCCTCAAGAAGCAAAACTTGTTTTTGATGCTTGCTTGAGTTAACCTTGGCATACGATGGCACATATACACGAACAGTACGATTTCACTTCAAGCGCATACATACTCCACCCTTCACACGCTAAAATTTGCCTTCATTACCATCGCAAATTAAATACGTGGCTACAGCCAGGCGGTCATATTGAACTTAACGAAGACCCCATCGAAGCTTTGATTCGTGAGCTACAAGAGGAAGTTGGGTTAAAAGTCGGTCAGTATGAGATCATAGGCCCCGAAACCATACCGCAAATGCGAGGATCTAAAGTGCTACCTGTTCCGGCTATATTAAACGTGCACCCCTACAACGAAGTACATCGACATATTGATTATGGGTTTGTTATTAAATCACATACCGAAAATCTCTCACCACAAGAGGGTGAGTCAGTAGAGATAGACTGGTTTTCTCTAGAAGAAATAAGTGAAATGTTAAAGAATGGACGCATTCTTGATGGTACGTACGACGTGTGTAAATGGATACTCGAAAAGTACGTGTAAAAACTACTTCGTTTTTTTAATGCTCATGCTTGTAGTGTCGCGGCATAAGCATCTACACTACATGTATGGATGAGGGAAGCTCGCAAGCTTTCATGCCTATCTTGCCTGTGAGTATTGATCACGACATGCAGGCGTTTGGCGTGTATAGCAACACACAGATTAAATCGGCTATAAAAGCGGGGCACATTGTATTTCACCCTTTTGTAGAAGAGCACATTGCAGGGAGCAGTGTTGATGTGACGTTGGGCCATTGGTATTACCGCACTGAGCGCAATACCAATGGTGGATTTTATAATCCGTTTGATGAGGGTGATGTACAGAAATATTTCGATGGACCTTTCACCGCTGAAACGCACGAGATGTGGGCAGAAGCTAACGGCCGTAAACTGTTTGCAGGTATACCGGCAGACCAACCAATTATCGTACTCGCACCTGGTGAGCGTATCTTAGCGCACACACATGAATTTGTAGGCATTAAACCACCCGGTACAAGCACTATGCAAGCACGTAGTACATGGGGCAGGAACGGGGTAGCGGTATGCCTCGATGCAGGTTGGGGCGACCCGGGTTATATCAACCGTTGGACGATGGAAATTTACAATATGAATCAGCATCATAGTGTGGTATTGCCAATAGGTGAGCGGATTGCCCAGATTGTTTTTTATCATACGGGTCCTGTCGAGGGGCAGTACAAGAAGCTGAGTGGTAAATACCAAACAGATACAGATGCCGACCTAACAAAACTAGTACAAGAATGGCGTCCTGAACATATGCTCCCACGAGGCTATAAAGATAAACGGAGGAAACCACTCGGCTTATGAAACGACCTGCATATAGTGGTAAATTTTTTGTTATTGAAGGCACTGACGCTTCTGGAAAAACGACGCAGTTCAAAAAGATGGCGGAACGTCTTGCGCAAGAAGGCTATGACGTTGTTACTTTTGATTTTCCACAGTATGAAAATGGGTCGAGTTTCCACGTACGCGAATACTTGAAAGGTACCTATGGGAGTGGCGATCAAGTTGGGCCCTACACAGCCAGCGTGTTTTTTGCATTAGACAGATTTGCCGCCAAAGATGCTATCCAGCGCGCCTTATTAGAAGGAAAAGTTGTACTAGCAAACCGCTTCACGGGAAGCAACATGGCGCATCAAGGAACAAAATTTATTCACCCTGAAGAACGGAGAGGCTATTTTATCTGGGCCGATAATCTAGAGTTCCAAATGCTTGCCATTCCTCGGCCGACAGCAAACTTCGTACTTCGTGTTGATGCGCCAACCGCAAAGCGATTGCTAGACGAACGATCGAAAGCAAATCCTGAGCGACCGACAGACATTTTAGAATCCGATATCGACCATCTTGCACGGTCGGTGCAGGTGTATGATGATTTATGCACATTATTCCCCCGAGATTTTATTCGTATCGATTGCGTACGCAACAAGCAACTTATGAGCATCGATCATATCCACGAAATCTTATGGGCTTCTATCGAATCGCTTCTTCCTAAACCTGGGAAACATAAAGGTACTATCGCAGAGGGAAGCTCGCTGCACGAGCCGTACACAATGAAAAATGATGAGGGCATCATCAGCATGACAGAGGCTGGTAAGAATTTCCTGAAGGAAGCAGTAACGACTACTGAAGACAACGTCTATGCATTTACCGATAAAATTAGCCCCATAACAGTTGCCGCTGCAATGGCTCGACTGAGTAGGCGCGCTGACGATATGCGCATCACGATACTTGATGAATTCTCTTCGCTCGGTGGTAAAAAAGACGAGAAATTGTTACAAAGAGTTATCACTGCTTATGGTGACGATTCCGTTCAGCAGCTCGTTGGTCAACATGTAGTCGTTGAAGGCGCAAGCAATCTGCTCACAAAGAAACTTGAGTGGGGACGACTCGCTGCCTATCTCGAACAGTCAACACGTTACATATATTTCGACCAAAAGGATGAAAACGGTAAATATAAATATATTGTTCCTGAGCATTTTGATACGAAAACAAAAGAAATTTATGTTGCGATATGCGACCAGATATTTGATTTATATTCAGAGATGGTACATGCGCTCACCGATTATGTCCGCGCAGAGTCTTCAACCCCTCAAGCTGAAAGAGATATAGCATGGCAAGGCGCGACAAGAGCTCAAGCATGCGATGCCGTTAGGGCGGTGCTTCCTGTCTCGACCAAGTCAACGGTTGGTATTTTTGCAAGTGGTCAAGCGTTAGAAAGTTTGATTATGCATTTACTTGCTGATGAACTCCCTGAAGCACGAGAAACAGGAAATAAAATCCTCGCCGAAGCTCGTAAAGTATTAAGCACATTCTTAGAACGAGCAGATAAACCAGAGCGGGGCGGTGCTATGGTTGCGTATCAAGCAAACACAAGAGCATCAGTAAAAAAACTTGCCGACGACATGCTCCCAGCGACCAATTCCGCAACCCAAAAATCAGTCGACCTTATTTCTTACTGGCCTCGAAATGAGCTTGATCTAGTCGCAGACATGCTTTATGAGCATAGTAATTTGAGCCTACGAGAAATTCAGTCAGCGGTAGAAACATGGACTTATGACGAAAAAGAATCTGTCTTTCAAGCCTATATGGGTGAGCGCTTAAATAGGAGGCATAAACCAGGTAGGGCGCTTGAAAAAGCACATTACAGCTGGGATATCGTCTGTGATTACGGCATATTCCGAGATCTTCAAAGACACCGTATGGTTGATGATCTGGCATGGCAAGATTTAACGCCACGTTATGGTTATGATGTTCCTGATCTGGTTGAAAAAGCAGGACTTACAGAACAATTCCAACACTGTTTTGATATGAGCCTTAAGTTACACAGCATCTTAATAGCGGCTGGCTATGAAAAAGAAGCACAATATGCGACGCTTCTTGGCCATAAGATGCGCTGGAAAATAACCTACAACGCACGCCAAGCTTTTCATTTCCATGAGCTAAGAACTACGCCTCATGGCCACCCCGGATATCGCAAACTCGTGCGTGACATGCACGACGTATTATCTGAAAAGCATCCACTACTTGGTACTGCGATGAAGTTCGTAAATCAGGATGAGGACCCAGAACTCACACGCTTAGCCGCTGAGCGCTATACGCAATACAAATTAGAAAAACTAGATTCAATTTAGTGCTCAAAGGGTGCTATCGGTGCCTGGGGTTACTTCTGATATCGGTAAACTGTCGGCGAGCAATTGTTGCTCGCTTACACCTTGCTGAAACTGAAGTGCTAGATTGTAGTATGACGCATTAACGCCATCTTTATCTGCGTGGGCAAATACTGATATTCGTTCAATAGAATCAGGAAGAATCTGTTCACTTGGCAACGCGACATCGTGCTTCGTACGCAGCTGTTCTATGGCAAGTTCTATATTCGGTATAGTAAATCTAGGTTTCATCTGATAATCAAAATTCTGGCCAATAATAGCCCTGCCTTCTTCTGGGTTATGAACTACAAATCTAATATCCGGCTTATACGGTATGACTAGAGGAATTTCTCGGTGCATGTCGATATCTCTACCGGTAAACATCATTTTAAGCGTTTTGAGCGCGGTAATATACTGACCGCCATCATCAAAAGAAGTTGGCACAGCAAAGACAATCGGTCTATCTAGCATCATCGGTTTCGTTGCATATTCAGATGTTGGGTCAAAAAATCGCATAAACATAGCAATCATGGCATCTGCGGCTTTTGCTGCACGTCTATCAGGTCTATTAGCAAGCTCTTTCGCAATCTCGCGAGCGTCTTCAGCCGTTGAATAATCACCAAAAAATATCTTTCTAGGATCGATGGCTTCCGTAGCTATTTTGTCTATCATTCCCATATCATTTTATTATAGCAATTTTATAAGCTTTTGTCAATGTTTACAGATGTAGTAGCTGTCATTTACAATAGAATTATGAATATCGTGATTACTACGCAACTCCTCCTCAACCTAGAAGGGCTGTGCGTT
>DAOLHH010000045.1:0-7848 GCA_035329185.1 Candidatus Saccharimonadota bacterium
TTGCTCGTAACTATAGAGATGGTCGCGTGGATCCATGCGATGCGCTTCAAGCGAAGTTTGTGCCCATTTTGGCGCAGCATCAATTGAGTCGTATTTTGGTTGGTAATAACAATAGTTGTCTGCGAGCTCTTTCCGTACAACCATTTCTTCTATGAGCGCATTGATGCCTTGCATGCCTACTGATTGCGACTCCTCTGGCTTGGGCATTTTAGGACTATTCAATAAATGCAAATCACTTCCTGCTTGCAATGCAACTTCACGCAGTCGTAAAGCTACGCGCAAAGCGCTCATTTGTCCAAAATGTAAGTACGGGCTTAATTCTGACTGAACACCTGCGCTTGGGTCATTGCGCTGCAAGGCATATGACTCAAGTTTATCGTTAATAAATTGTTCTAGATGCTCATGTGCCTGCACTTCGCCACTTTGAAACTTATTAACAGTGCCATTTGTTTTAATACCATGAAGCACTTCTCTTATTTGATTATCGAGCTTTTCCAGAGGTATTACGGGACCCGGCCACACGAACGGGTGTTTCACGAGTTGTTCTGGTTCTTCTAGGTACGCACCTAGTTTCTTATGAATTTTTGGGCGGATGGTATAGGCACCAATTTCGTATTTTTCACTTGTCTCCCAAACTGGAATAATGTTATGTGTATCAACCACGAATAGTGAACAATCCACCTTTTTACTCAAATTATTAAGCAGCAAACGAGGTCCACGTAAAGGGTTAAAGTCAAAATAGACAGCGTCAGGTTTCGTATGATGGATGAGAGCCTGTAATCGCTCTATTGGTGGTCCGATGAGCATCATGAATGGGATATTGAGCACCTGTAGTGATAATTCGACCTGCTTAAATCCTTCTAACATGAACTCATAATGTTCGCGAGCCCGATAACCGCTTTTTTCGTACAAGCAGAATACAGCAGCTAAGGGTAGTTCTTTAGCAATCGCATGTTTTTGCGCCGACAACAGCGCGTGATTATCGGCCACCCGCTGATCACGACTCATGACGTATAGCACACAAGAACCACGTTTCTCACTCTTTTTCGTTTGACGAATACGCGACTTCAACAACACTGTCGAATCACTTTTTAACATCTATCCTAATACTCCAATGATTGCGAACGATTATCCCCGAAATATATTGGCAGTCCTGCAAGTGCTTCATGGTTTTCAAGGTATTTCATAATGCCAAGCTTGCGCATAATGTCACGCAGACGTTGCAGGGCATCTTCGCTTTCAAAATCTGTTTTTGATGCAAATCGCTCAATTTTCTCACCACGAATAACTATCATCTCGTCTTGAATCTCTACATGCCATGGCTCTACTTCTTTTTCTACGGTGATAACCGGTATACTTTCAGCTGCCTCATCTTGTTGCTGTTTGCGCTGATTTTGTGCTATTTCATACACAGCATACAGAAGTTGTTTCACGTCTTTTCCACTTTGAGCAGATATAGCAAAAATATGTTTATTTTTAGATGCTTTGCGAAGACGCAAGGATAAATCAGCAATTATCTCATCGTCCAGCCCGTCTACTTTGTTAAGTGCAATAAGCTGTGGCTTTTTACTCATATCAACTTTATATGCTTTGAGCTCAGCTTGAATCGTTTTATAAGCCTCAACCACGTCTTCGTTATAAGCGTCAATCAGGTGGACGAGTACTTTAGTTCTCTCTACATGTCTAAGAAACTCATCACCAAGCCCTTTGCCTTCAGAAGCACCTTCAATAAGCCCAGGTATATCGGCAAATAATAGCTCCTTGCCTTTTTCTATTTTCACGACCCCAAGATTTGGTCGCAAGGTAGTAAACGCATAGTTCGCTATCTCGGGTTTTGCATTACTAATGCGTGCGAGCAGAGTGCTTTTGCCTGCATTAGGCAGACCCACAAGTCCAACATCTGCTATCATTTTAAGTTCGAGAGTACACTCAAGTTGCTGCCCAGCTTCGCCTTTTTCAGCAATACGAGGTGCTTGTCGAGTACTACTCGTAAAGTGAGCATTACCAAATCCGCCTTTTCCTCCTTTTGCTAAAATCACTCGTTGACCTACATGCATGAGGTCTGCGCGTAATGATTTGCCTTCAAAAATTTGAGTGCCTACCGGTACTTTCACTTCGAGATCTTTACCGTTCTTGCCATGCATTTTTGCTTTCTCTCCAGATTGACCATCATCGGCATGGAGCTCTTTCTGGAACCGGAAATTCGCCAAAGTATTTTCGTTATTGCTCGCTATAAATACGACATCTCCACCATTACCACCATCACCGCCATCTGGTCCACCCTTTGCGACGTATCTTTCACGTCGAAAACTAAGCTTGCCATTACCACCGTCGCCTGCCCGCACCAAAACTGTCGCTACATCTATAAACATCTGTTTATTTTACAATAATTTTGTCCTAAATGACAGCACTGAAGTGTCTTAATAGATATAAGTGAACGTATTGGCACGATCTGCTGGAATAAGTTTCCAGTCTACTCGGCCCCACCCACCTGCCGGTGAACCATCATTTTTCGATACTTGTCCACGTGAGTTCATCTCGGAAATCCAAACACTGCCGTCTTCTAATACTTCTTCTACAAGTGCCACATGCCCTGGGTTACTTCTGTCTGTTACTGCCGCAGCGCCAACTGCTGGGCTCTTACCTGTCGGTAAACCAAGGCGTACCGCGTTATAAGCCCACGGCCCTGCGTTCCCAAGATTGGTCGGAAGAGCACGACCCTGTTCAATTCGTCGATTCGCAACATACCAAGTGCACCAGCCATAATCATATCCGTTATAACCGTAGACAGCTGATGATCCATATGAGACAACTCGTGCAAAAACAGGCTCTGGAGCTTGTTGACCATCAGGGATTACTATGCGCTCACCTTCTTTGAGCCCGCCAATTTCGGCATCGTTAAAAGCAACTATACGGTCTTTATCGGCGCGGTATTTTGTTGCGAGTGTATCAGCTGTATCGCTCGCTTCTACTTTATGAACGAGGCCGTTCACCGGCGGAATGAACAATTCAGTATCAACCTGAACCTTATCACTACGTATCGCATTTGACCATTTAATACTATCGGCACTGACGCCAAATTTTTGCGCAATTGACGTGACCGTATCTCCTTCAACCACTTTATAGGTAACGATATCTTTTTTCGACTTAAGTGCAGTATCAACAATTTGTGGTTTCGCTACCACTTGCGTGTCATTTGGAATAATATCAAGTTGAGATTTCACTGAATCAGCTGAATTAATAACTGCGGTCGTTTGGTCTAAACGCACTAATTGCGCTACATTTACTGCAATATCTGCACCAGATATTGCATCAAGCGGATCAATTACTTCTTTTTCTTGAGTCAAGTTAAGTACCGGAGCATCAGTAGTGGGACGGGAATTGCGTGTCGACACGATAAATCCTGCAATGGTACCGACCAATAATAGGTTTGTAATCAATAGCCCATAACGAACTAATCGGCGCTTACTCCGAAACAAACTTCTTTTAACTTTACGATTCAATTCATCGGTGACACTTTCAGCCGATCGAATAATTGCCGAATCGGTTATATGTGTCGTAAGTTGCGTACGAATACGTCACTCCTTAACGGTTTTGATATGACTTTTTATATATCTTAACCGCTCGCGCCCTAGAGATCTTACTTGTTATGCTCGCAATCATTTCGACCAGATTGCTTGTTTTACGTTGTTCGTTTTTCTAGGGCTATCATATCGATATTTGTTGATTAAAAAAAACCGATACTGTCCTTAAAGTATAGCGTTTTAACTCCTCAAATGTCAAATAGCGAATTGATTCTTACGGCATTGAACATAATTGTTTGCAATGTTCCGCAGTGAGTGCTTCATGTTCTTCGATAGTGTGTGAAAAATAAGTTATCCCATCGTCACCAGCAACAAAGTAAAGATAATCGGTATTACTTGGTTCTACTACCGCTTGTATTGAGGTTGCACTCACGTTCGAGATTGGTCCCGGAGGTAAGCCAGTGTATAGACGCGTATTGTAAGGCGTGTCAGTCGTTACAGCATGCTCGAGGTTATTTACGTCTGCTCCATAATATGCCGTGACGTCCGACCCAAGATTCATACCAATACTGAACCTAGTCTCAAATACTTGGGCTATCGTTGGCTTATCCTCGTTATTTCCAGCTTCTTTTTCCACAATCGATGCCAATATAACGGCTTCATGAAGCCCAAAACCGCGTTCGCGAAGCGATTTCTCTACCGAATCACTTAAAACATCCGCCATTTGATCCAGCGATTTCTCAATAATTGTTTTGAGCGGTGTCGTTGCAGTTCTTTGAAAACTTTCTGGGTACAGATACCCCTCAAGCGAAGCGTTACGTGGTTTGTCCCTAAGCGCAGGATGTTTTATATAATTTTCTGGTTTTAGCGCCTCATCCACTTCCGAAATACTGTACCCAGCGTCGATAAAAGATTTACGAATTTCGTCAAGACGTTTACCCGGCAATATTGTAATCAGATCAACTGCCACTTCACCTGAGCTTAGCTTATCTACTATTCGTTTCACGCCCATACTTTTGCTGAGTGTATAGCTACCCGCTTGAATAGAACCCGATTTACGTCCTAGACGTACATAAATCTCATAGGCGAGCCCTGAACTCACAAACCCATGAGTATCGAGAAGTGACCCTACTTGAGCATCATTCATACCTTTTTCTATAGTAATAATAGTCGGGGTATTGTCATATTTATTTACGGGTTCTAACGCCGATTGATACCACATAAAAACACTTACAGTACTTATTGCAAGAATAGCAATTAAGCAAATGAGTAGCCTCTTGCCCCAACGATTCTTCGGTTTTTGACCATCTCTAAATCTCATAATCTTCTATCTTTCCATGAGCGAGTTCATCGACGAATGTTTGCAAAATAATGCCCGCAGCGACACTATCGACAGATTCATTAGTTTGAGCACGTAACTCTGCTTCTTTTGTTGTTCCGGCTTCGTCTATGATGAATACTGGCATGCGATCACGAACTTGTCCACGTATGCGGTCGATTGTCTCTCTCGTAATACGTGTTTGCTCAGTTTCTTGACCATCAAGACCACGCGGCAACCCTACTACAATGGCACTTGGATTATATGTTGTGATAAGACTATCTATGTCATCAACAATGTTTAAACTTTCTTGTAATGCTTGTGGGATCTTCGCAATTGTGTTCATACGCGCAACACCCGTTCGTACTTGACCGATATCGAGACCCATAAGTTCACCGACAAGTTTAGTTCGAGGAGACTTCATTAATGACTATCGTTATTTTATTAATGCTTTTCGGTGTCGACATTACCCACATCGGACTATAATCAACTGAGACAGACTTCACACCCTCTCGCGCTTCGAGCATACTTTCAATAACGCCACGTTTTTTACCTACAACTTCGTTCTTAATCGCTTGTTCATCGAACGTAGGGCCAAGTATTGCTATCGCCTGCATTGTCACCACCTGTTGATCATCAGAATTCTTAGCCTTCAATTGAAAATTAGCTTTATCTAAGCCATTGTTCCTCACGTTTTTCTGTTTCGCTTCTTCAGTTTCACCTACTTTTTTCTCTAATATTTTGGCTAGATTTTCACTTTTTACACCAAGCATGTGGTAAGTCACTTTTTGCGTTACCGTCACTTCAGACGCCTCTGTGTTCACGGCTGCACTCACTTTTTCTTCAGGCGAAGCTTGCGTCAATGTATCGGCAAGCGCTTGTAATTGCTTTTCGTTTAGTCGTGTTTTCAATTCTTTAATAGCATCGGCAGTTGCAGTACCTTTCAATTGATCGCGCGCTTTTGTAATATCTCCATCGCTCACTACTTTTACAAGCTTTGTGGTTCCACCGCTCGCAGAACCAGTGCCACTCACGTCGCTTCGGCCAGCCACATCAAATGCTGAATCGTCATCAAGATTAGCATCCGCCCCAGCATTTATTGCTACGATACCTGCTTCATTATCGGCAGAAAAGAGCAGACATTCTCCGTCGATATCTTCAAGTGAAAAACTTACATCATCCTGCAAAATATAATCGTGTCCTCCTGAGCTTACGCCAGTACCTTGCTTCACCGTTTTTGCCTTAGCTATACCACCGCAAACACGAGCAGATAAAATAACCGTTCCTGTCGCTTTATCGCCAACATCCTTTTCTCCTGTTGCCTCGACTGTTGCCTTATCCTCTTTAGTGACTTCGACTTTTTCTGCAGGCACTACAAGATTAGTTTCATCAAGCTCTTTTTGCGCAGTATCTACCGTAAAATCGACAGACACCTTCACATTAGACGTGTCAGTATTTATTGTAATGGTCGCTCTAGGTGCGATGAAAAATGCGTAGATCCATCCGCTCACCAACAAAATGACTGCGGTGATACCTAAACCAAGACGCAATCGAAAACTTCCAAAGTCTGGAATTTTAAACTTTGCTTTTTTCTTTTTCGTATTATCGAGCATGACCGGTGATTCGCTTTGAGCCTGGTCCTGTTCACGATCAGTGTTATCAATTTGAATGGTGTCCTTATCCACCGCATCCTCGATAGTCGTGTCAGTCTCACGATCGTCTAGCGATGATAATGATGAATCGCTCACTGAATCCGCTATATCTTCTGGTAATGCAACCGTAGCAACCGTGGACTTTATAGTACTACTCTTTTTTGGAATAATTGGTTTGGAAGTTAATGACGTCGCCACGTGCACACCAACGGTACCCGCGATAGTTGCAATACCTGATTCAGAAGTGATAAGCACTATTTTCTTTTTTGTTTCAGCAGCAGCCTTTTTTAGTAATTTTACGTTAACCACACTTTGAAATACCGTCGGACGTTTTGGTAATACAACGGCAACAATTTGGCTTTTTGCTGTAATAACTTTCTCAATAACGCTCGTTATTTCGTCGTCTGCTTCTATGTAAATAGTATCTTTTCCTACTGCCATACGGTGTCTAAATCCTCAGAATTCTATTAATTCGTGCCTGCACACTCTCATCCGCTGTCTCGCCATTTTGCGCTATCGTATCTACCCCAACACGTAGTAGTCCCATTGCTGTTACAAACGTATGGTCAGTCAATGAATCTGTTGTGTCACTTATACCGATAACTGCTTCTGGCTTGATAAACTGCACATTTGGCTTACGGGCAAAAGGTAATTTTCGGTACCAGTCTGTTTCTTCAAGCTCTTTTGTCAGTAGTTCTAAACTGGCACCTCCGCCACAGAGCAAAATATGGTGTGGCAGATGTTCAAGCATAGTGTATTCGTCTAAGGCGAGTTCAACACCAGATCGCCATACCTTTACCGTTTTCATCAATGACCGTTCGAGTCTTTCAGTTAACTGGCGCGGGGCTGTTCCGTCCCCTAGACCCAGCTTAAGTTTTTCTGCCTCAGCAAACTCGATTTCAATATCTTTAACGATACTTTTTGTAAAAGCTCGACCACCAATACCAAACATCTGTGTTCCTTGAACCCCACCTTCGTTTAGTACTGCGATATCGGTAGTTCCACCACCAACATCCATGAGAATTGCACTGAGTGTAGAATCGTCTCGATCTCCTATAACTGAGCGTGCGACCGCAAACGGCTCAGCAGCTACAGCAAGCAGATCCATATCCAACTGAGTGGTTACCTGTTCTAGTGCTCCTATATGAATCATCGGCGCAAATGCCGTATAAAGCTGTACGAGCACCTCTTTACCCTGAAAACCAACTGGATTTGTTACCTCATACCCATCAATCTCCATACGAACGAGTGCGCTATTGACCAACTGTACTTCAATTTCCTTACCACCCAGTTCATCAGAAATCTGTTGCTTGGCTTTCTCAAGCGCTCGTTGCTGTACTAGCTCAACAATTCG
>DAOLHH010000046.1:0-7651 GCA_035329185.1 Candidatus Saccharimonadota bacterium
GACCGAGTTTTTTAATGAGCGCGAGATAAGCTGCACTATCTTTTTGTGCAAGATACTTCAAAAGCTTCTTTCGTTTTCCAACAAGGCTCAATAACCCACGGCGGGCCATATGATCTTTTTTGTTCACTTTCAGATGGTCGGTCAATTCATTAATGCGTGCCGTCATTGCGCTTACTTGCGCTTCAGGTGATCCGACATCGGTTGATGCCGCACGCTTTGCCGTGCTTTTTTCTTTCATTTCAGTCATCGTTAGCGGTTACTATAGCACGTCTTCTCTGTTCAGACAAGTATTTTTTGCAAGAGTTCCTCTGTAAGTGATGAAACCGCATACGCTTGAGCTACGTTTTCAGTGCCTATTTCAGTTCGTCTCAACTCGCTCATATACGCCCCACATCCGAGTTGCTCACCGATATCGCGGGCAAGCGCTCGAATATACGTACCACTCCCCACTCGAGCAGTGCATCGAACTGTTGGATATACATACACAACATCTTTTATCCATTCGATTGTAATGGTACGTGGTTCAAGGACAACTTGTTTGCCGGCTCGAGCCAAATCGTATGCTCGTTTTCCGCCTACTTTTAGCGCACTAAATGCTGGGGGTACTTGCTGGCTCGTTCCTACAAATGATGCAATCACCTTTTGTACCTCGTTTTCGGGTGGCTGTATGGTTGAAACATCTGTTATAACACCTTCTTGGTCTTGCGTTGTGCTTGTTTTTCCGAGTGTAAGTTCGACTTCATACGTTTTGTCCTGCTTTATGAGCAGTGGCACTTGTTTTGTTGCCTTACCCACACAAATCACGAGCAATCCCGTTGCAGCGGGATCAAGTGTCCCGGTATGCCCCACTTTTACATTTCGTGGCTTCTTCCCCTCAACTCGAGCAACCATACCACGGATGTAATTCACCACATCGAAACTCGTCCAACCCTTAGGTTTATCTACGAGCAGTATTCCGTTCATGCCTCGGCGCTCTCTTGGAAAAGAGCAGCCCGCGCGTCGGATTCATTCCGCGCACGGCGCGATGAGAAAAACCTTTGGTTTGTCTCATGTGCGTAGCTCGTCCACCCTTTGGGCTTATCTACAAGCAATAGTCCATTCATGCACGATATTGTATCAGCTCGGGTTTAAGAACGGATTGTTATTGTTTCCGTCGGCATCGAAAAACTGTGGCTGTGTAGGTGCAGGCATCAGAGGCGGTGGCACTTCTGGTGGCGCACTCGGATTTACTACTTTTGGTGCAGGTTGTGGTACCTCCACGACTGGCTCTGGTTTTTCTTCTTTTTCGTCTTCTTTTTGCTCTTCTTGTTTGTTCGGTTCTGATTGAGCATTTTGATCTACTGGCTGCCTTGTGGTCCCTAAGAAGTCATCAACTTGTTGCGTGTGAGGACTATGAACAGAACGCTCTAGATCGGACAAGGTTTGTGGTGATTCATTCGATGCAGCAGATACTTCTGGCATTGGTGGCATTGGAGGTACATCTGGCATTGGTACTACTGGTGGCATATTGTCAGCAGCAGGAACTTGCGGTTGAGGTAACGGCATTGGTGGCAAGGTTGCTTCGTTAGGTACTGGAGTTGGTAGTGGCATAGGCGAAGGTGCTACCGGCGCAGAATCAAAAGAGGCAGGAGCTGGCATAGGAGCCATTGGCTGCACAGGATGATTCATATCAGCAGGCGGAATAAACGGATGTCCATACGATCCGTGATCTGCTCCATCAGGAAGCGGCTGTATTACCTTTCTGCGAGCAGGATCAAGTAATGCAGGTTCGTGAGGATAATTTGTATCCGTCAGCAATTGTTGTCTTTCTACGCCAGGACTATCTTCCAGGAGTGAAGCAACACTTTTCGCATCGCTATCGTCCTGAGCATATAAGGTCGGCATTTGAGTTGGCGGCATATATGATGCATGCGTTGAACTATCTACGCTAGACTGGGTGAAATCATTTGAGAATGAGGCTGCTTCTGCTACTGCATAAGGGTCGTACGTATCGACAGGCTCAATTTGTTGTGGTACCTGCGGCGCTGCTTCTGGTTGTTGCACTGCGGAGGCTTCGTTAGTATTTGCTTCATCGATAGTAGCCATTTCATGGGCGATATGTAGTGAACCGTCTTCGGCTTCTTCCCTGTACACCGCTGCTGGTATGTCTTCGGGTACCTCTGGCTGATACGCTAATTGTTCGACTGGTTTTTTAACTGGCTCTTCTAATTTTTCAGCAATAAGTTGCTGGTTTGCACCTGCGCTCATAAGTCGAGCACTCAAAGTCATGACTTCTGGTGTCGTAAAGTTATTTCTAAAACGGTCTGTTTCGGCGACAATACCCGTCATCAATGCGGTTGCTACCTGTGGGTCTATCAGATCTTCTCCTAATATTTGTACGATTCGCGCAACCATTTCAGAAATACTACTTGCCTGAGATTCCTGCCAGTTAATCGCACCGATATGGCTGACATTATTATGATTGGTGAGCGCTATAACTTTCGCATCGTGCAATATACGACCATGCGTGGTCACCGCCTGATCAAAATCTTCTTTCGATACCACTCCAAGTCCCACCACGACATCAACGTTGAAATCGCCTTGGCTGAACTCTAGATCCTTTTCACTGATAGAGGTTTTATAAGGTGTGATGAAGATTCGAACTACATTATCTTCTACTTTATAGCGAAGTTTGTCTGCCTTAGATTTATCCAAAGCAATTATAAAATCGCGCAAGGAATCTGTGTTGGTATCAATCGCCATTTCAGGTTGCAAAAATTCGAGCATTGAGGGCACTCGACCACTAAACACTGTTATTGCATGTTTATTCATGTGGTTTAGGACCAAAGTTAACGCGATAGCCGCAGCAAGTTCATCAACCGTTGGGCCGTTCTTAACAGTAACCAATACATTATTGGCTTCCTTTAACGCTTTGGTGACTTGGTCAAGGGCGGGGTTTTGCATAGTATTTTGATTTTTTACGCTTACGGTAATAATCGTACCATTATATTTGCAGGGTTGTCTAGTTTTTTGTCAGATATTCTCATCCCCCGTTCAGCCATTCCTTTACTTCTTGCTATATCTTCGGTATAATTGCCTGAAATACAATTTAAATGTAATACGTCCGTGAAACTTATCCACAGGACAAGGAGCAATACAATTTATGCCAATCATTAAATCAGCTAAAAAGCGCGTTAAAGTTGCCGAAGTAAAGAGCGTCCAAAACGCACGCACCAAACGTACACTCCGCGCAACCATCAAAGCCTTTCAGTCAGCACTGAAATCTGGCAAAAAAGTTGAAGAAAACCAGAACGCCGCTCAAAAAGCGATTGATACCGCAGTAAAAAAGGGGGTGATGAGCAAGAATAAAGCAGCTCGCAAAAAGAGTCAGCTGAACGCGGCAGCAAAAGCTGCCAATGGTGGTAAGCGAACGGTTGCAAGCAAGCCAGCGAAGACTGCAACAAAGCCAGCTCCAGCGAAAAAAGCAGAAAAGCCAGCAACCAAGAAACCAGCAAGCAAGCCTGCTGCAAAGAAAACCCCGGCAAAAAAGCCAGCAACAAAGAAATAATTACAGATTGAGCAGATACAGCTCTACACCAGCGTCGGCATCGGCGCTGGTTTTTATTTGTTCATCAAGCTCTGTCAGGTCTACGATCATCTTTTTAATCGCCTGTTTGGAAATCGACCGAGCAAGCCCTGCCGCTTTTCGGGCTGTATATGGTGACAGTCCTGCCCCGACGAGTGTGCTTTCTTGCTGATTGGGCGCGTAAACTGCAAGCGCAAGTGCGTGAAGTTGCCATACGATCATCGCAATGATGTATTGTGGTTCAATTCTTGAAGCACGTTGCTCGCGATACAGTGAGATGGCCCGTTTATGATTACCAGCAAAAGCAGCGTCAAGCAGTTCAAACACGGTACTCTGTAGCGTTCGATCAGTGAGAGTCTCAATAGTTGTACGATCAACATTCGCCTCAAAGAGGACAAGCTTTTCAATCTCCCTTGCAAGCAAGTCCTGATTTGAACCAACTCGTTCGACAAGATAGTTCGCATCGGCTCTGCTCATCACTCCACCCTGTTCCTTGCAATATTCAACAGCCCAAGCAGGTAATTCTCGCGCGTTCGTTTCCGTAAAATCATGTACTTCGGTCTTTTTTTGCAATGTCTTAAAGCTTGCTTTCCGTTTATCAAAAGATGCATCAACCAGCAAAACTTCCACTTGGTCTGCCGTGCGTTCTATGAGCTCCTCTACACGCTCAAGAAGTGACGCATTCTGCCCGGCATTCGTAACAATTAAAAGCTTGCGTTCAACCAAAAAAGGAAGGCTCTGTGCCGCCTGAAGTATGGTATCTGCGGTCGCTTCTGATGCATCAATGCGCTCTATGCCCAGCTCGCCTACTTCTCGCATAAATTGAGAAGTCACCTCGTGCATATACGCTCTTAACGCATATGTGTTTTTACCTGTAAGCGTCCGAATCATACCACCAGTGTAGCCTACGACCCCTTATTTCATTTTCCTTTTTGCATTTTTCATCGTATGTACATTTTCAATTGCACTATATTTTGTCTGTTACCGTATTTGGCACGTTGGGCAAACGTGGGTTCCGCGTCCGGCAACTTTCGACTTTTCTATGATGGTGTTACAGCGAGGGCACGGCAATCGTTCGCGCCGAAACACCCGTGCAAAATCGATATAGCTTCCCCGCTTGCCCTCAGCGTTCACATAATTTCGATCGGTACTCCCGCCTTTTTCAATAGAAAGATTCAAAACATATCTAAGTTCGCTATACAACGTCGCTAGCTGTCTGTCCGTTATATCTTTGACTTTACTTGCTGGGTGTATGCGCGCTCCCCACAAGCTTTCATCCGCGTAAATGTTTCCTACACCAGCGAGCACTGTCTGGTCCAGCAGCGCCGCTTTGATGGTCGTATTTGCTCGTATGCGCACCCTTTCAATAAAAACGCTCGACGTAAAATCATCCGCGAGTGGCTCGGGTCCAACTTTCTTGAAGAAGTCAATTTCAGGCACCTGCAACGTCGGGAGTAATCGAACCCACCCAAACTTCCGTTGGTCATTAAAATATAGGCGCGAACCATCGCTAAAGGCAAAAATAACCCTCGTGGAACGGTCAGGTAACTCACCCACAAGCGAGTCGTTCGGATGACCCGCCCCAAACCGCAACTCAGTTGCTGTTTCTTTTTTAGCTCTACCCCTTATTTCATGTTTCTTATTTCTTGTTTCTTTCGTTGCCTCGGCAACAAAAACCAACTGACCAGTCATCTTTAAATGAATGACCAAACTATATGAACTACTTAACTCTATTAGAAGTACCTTCGCTCTTCGTTTGACCGAGACTACTGAAGCTCCTTTTAGAAACTGTTCAACATCGGCGTGCGCATTCGGGAAACTCTTCGGCCAATCGTGTTCGACATTTATAATGGTCTTCCCCACAATAAGGCGCTCAAGTCCTCTTCGTACCGTCTCAACTTCTGGTAGCTCTGGCATGCATTACTCTCTTGTTACTCTGCTCATTATAGCTTGGTAGGTCTCTTCTATTTTCCCATGTTCAACTTCAATAACATGGGTATTCGCTCGAGATCTGCTCACCCGTTCTACTTGTGAATGCATCTGCAGAATTTTTGATTCTCTGCCTTCGATATCAACTATTCCACCAGGCCTGAACCCATTCCGATAGCCTGACGCTTTGCCACGTTCTATAAATCGCTTTACCGCCTCATCAGCGCTATTTTTTAAATAAATTTCCACAAAATACGCATGTTGTTTTTTTGCGATGTTGCTGAAAGTTTCGAGGTACGATGTTTTTTCAATATGTTGCGCAATTACTACATCATACCCACAACGTAAATGCTCATTTGCTAAAACATATGCAAGCCTCATCTTTTGTTCGTGTGATCGTGGTCTTGACTCTTGCCACTGCCCCATCATGAACCAAATTGTATCTATATCGAGGTTCAACGCCATGGGGTGGTTATCGACATATTTCTTAGATAAGGTCGATTTCCCCACTCCCGGACACCCATTCAGCACAATAAGTTTTGGTTTATTTTTATCCTTGTCCATTTTTGTCCTTTCTTGTTTCTCGAGCCATTTTTCCTTTTTCATTTTTCATATTTCATTCCGTCAGCTGGCGGACCTTATTCCTTATTTCATATTTCATATTTCTTATTCCCTCCTTCATACTCATACGTATGCAGTCACTCGATGATATGTTAAAAAACCGCCAACCAAAGCAACCCCCACAAATTGAAGCGCTTAAGCGTTTTGCAAAAGATCGCTATGGGATAGAAGTAACCGTTCGAGCGAGTCGCAGCCATTATCTAGTCAATGTGCCTGGCGCTGCTCACGCGCACCGTTTTCGTATGGATACCGCAGAAATTATCGAATCATGCATGCTCGATAAACGGCTCGTCATCCACATCGGCTACTAATGAAGCAGTGGCTCAATTTGTTTTAAGAAGGTATCGAATGAACGGTATTGTAAGGCTTTCATGCCCGCTTTCTCAGCACCGCGCACATTGGGCTCTAAATCATCAATGAATACGCACTCTGAACTATCTAGATTTAGTCGCACAGCAGTGAGTTCGTATATTCTTCGGTCTGGTTTTACAAGATTGACATCACTACTTAGCACAATCGTATCAAAATAGTACTCAGCTGGTTTATCGGTAAACATTCGTTCTAAAAATCCCCTGCCCACATTCGATATCATCCCTATCTTATACTGGCCTTTATACTTTTCTATGAATGTAAGCAGGCGTGTATCCAGCCCCCCAAATTGATCTAATCGATCATACACTTCTTCTGTTTCAACACCCACTAGTTTCGCAAACTGATTCCACAGTTCTTCTCTGGTAATATGGCCTAAATCAACCGCTTTAACTAGATCATGTAACGCCTGCTCATGCTTCTCTGTATCATCACCCAAAAATTCATGCGCCATTGTCCAATAGGTATCTGGGTACAGCACGCCAAAACAATCAAAGATAATGGCTTTTATCATACACTTAAGTATACCGTGTCGTTATTGTCGGTTTAATGCGGTGTCTTTGACGAGTGCGTCAAAATCAGGAATCTGTTTTGCAAACAGTTTTCGCATGGTAGTCATTTTACCAGCAGCAGTACCGTCTTTACGATCACACGACGTAGTCCATCGACGAATATCGTTTCCGAGCTCAAGAATATACCGACGCCCTTCAGGGCACACTCCCTGCTCAGAGATATCATCATCTTCATCTGTACCTGCATATCGTGCAGCGGCATTTGCTTCTTCAAGTGATTTAATAAAGGTATTAAATGCTTCGGTATTGTTCTTGTAACTCTTTTCAGCAACTATTTTTTGTCCGTAGTCTGAATACACCTTCATGATTGCAACATTGCTTGTCACCTCAATACTATAACTTCGGTGTAGTTCACTTGCCACTACGGGGCCGTCAACGATATATCTCGCCACGCGTACATCATCGAGCTTCTGATTTGACGTGATGTCTACTGCCGCATCATTGCTTGAACTACGGCTAAAAACACTTCTCGCAATTGAAGAAATACCCCATCCTAGAAAGATAAGAACAAACAAAAGCACGAAGACGACGATAAGCCATCGGAATTTGGATGCTAACTCCATAATGCTTATATTATATCACAGTATAAGCATTA
>DAOLHH010000047.1:0-7393 GCA_035329185.1 Candidatus Saccharimonadota bacterium
CGAGTACCTCTTTACCCTGAAAACCAACTGGATTTGTAACCTCATACCCATCAATCTCCATACGAACGAGCGCGCTGTTTACCAACTGTCCTTCCATTTCCTTACCACCCAGTTCATCAGAAATCTGTTGCTTTGCCTTCTCAAGCGCTCGTTGTTGTACTAGCTCAACAATTCGCTCAACTTCCGTGATATCTAGGGCCTTTTTAGAATCTTTACGTTGGACCCGTACACCAACCGTCAAACCCTTAACAAGTTCTCCCGCAATACCAATAATCACTGCACGTGCACTTACGCCGGCTTGTTTCTCTGCCTCAGCAAGCGCCGCATTACAATTTGCAGTTACCGCTGCTATGTCAGCGATAGCTCCTGCTTGCATATCCTGCAAGCCCTGGTGGGCCTTACCAACGCCGATTATCTCGACTTCGTTATCTTCTACTAATCGTCCGATAAGTGCTTTGACGTTTTCAGTACCGATGTCAAGCGCCACGATATAGCGCTCACCCTTCTTACCCGTACGAGATTTGACGCCACTCAGAGCCTTTGCCTTGAGGCCTTGTAATTTACTTAGCATATACGTTTTATTGTAGCATGCGTGTCGACGCTCATCCCTATAAAGCTGGACCAGACTCTATCGATTGACTCACCAATGAATTCTGCTGTAAGCCTGATGAAATTAGTATATGAGGATCGACATTTTTTCCATACAACAATACCGTCGTCGTAGGCGGAGTATCCGCAATTTCAGTTCTAACGCCGGCTATTGCTGCACCAACTACCAGGGCATCCAGCTGAAGCTTGTCGCATTCGAAAAAAGCTACTCGTCGAGCAACTACCCCGCTCGGTGTTCGAAAGCCATGTCGATCAATCATGCGATCACCGCCTTAATTCTTCGTATACCAGCACTCGACGCTTCTTCTTTGATAATTTTGAATTTCTTTCCGTCTTCAAAGAGTTGCAAGGTGTGATCAACGTGCGGACCACCGCAGATTTCAAAGCTAAATGGCTTGTCTGCTCCATCGGCAATCATTTTGTAGACTTTGACCGTTTCACCGTAGCGGTCACCAAACTGTCCTAATGCACCCATTTCTTCTCGAGCTACCTTGGTCGGATATTCTGCAAATGATACTTTCAAATCTTTGGCAATCTCTCTATTTACAATCTCTTCGACTTGGGCAATTTGCTCAGCAGTCACTTTTTCAGGATGGCTAAAATCAAATCTGAGTCGTTCTTCGGTGATATTGCTCCCATTCTGTACGACATGATCACCAAGTACATCTCGAAGTGCTTGATACATAAGGTGTGTCGCCGTGTGATATTTCTTGTGTTGCAAAGTGTGCCCACCGAGTCCACCTTTAAAAGTACCCTTTGCAGCTGTTTGTGAACGTTCACGCTGTTCCTGCATTTTTGCTTCAAATTCTTTCTGCCAATCTGGTGATATTTCAATACCTAGAATCGAAGCTTCTTCAACGCTGAGCTCTACCGGGAAGCCGTATGTGTCATACATGGTGAAGACTTCTTGTCCAGTTAGCGTCGTGCCAGCTATTTTCGGTAAAGTTTGTTTACCTTTGCGCAGGGTTTGACGAAACACTTTTTCTTCTTTCGCGAGCACCTCTATAACTTTCACTCTGTTCTCGGCAACTTCAGGAAAATCGTCGTGATACAAATCAGCTATGACCGGCACTACCTCTTGCATGAAGTTTTGTTCGATACCAAGATCGAACGCCTTTAAGATTGCTCGACGCATCAAGCGTCTCATGACATACCCTTGCTCTTTGTTGCTCGGTACTACTCCGTCGACAGCTAAAAATGTTGCAGCACGCAAGTGGTCGGCAATGACGCGCATACTTTCAGTATGAGATTCATATGATTTTCCGGATAAGTCTTGGAGCTTTTCGATGATAGGCCAAAGGAGTGAGATTTTAAACATATCCGAGCTATCGATACGCGCTGCCGCTATACGTTCAAGTCCGGCTCCGAAGTCGACATTTTGTTTAGGTAATTTTTCAAAACCAGCCTCAGTTCGAATATATTCCATGAACACCGAGTTGCCGATTTCCATATATCTTCCGCAGTCACAGTTCGGGTGACAGCGCTCGCCCCATTTCGTATCGTGCTCAATATGATCAAAGAGATAAAATACCTCACTGTCTGGGCCACAAGGCTCTCCTACTTTTACCTCTTTTGGCGCACCGTTACGACTCCACCAGTTTTTCTCATCATAAAAAAAGATTCGACCACCCTGATCCCCAACTTTATAACCATTTTCCTCAGAGCCTATTTCTACTTGCTTCGTATCAATGCCCTTACTCTCAAACAATTTTGTCCAAATTTCGGCGCTGTCAGTGTCTTTTGGCACATTGAATTCAGGAAAACCGCTACAGCACGTAACGTACAATTTACTCGGGTCAAGTCCCACAACATCAACTAAGAACTCAAAAAACCAAGGCAATTGTTCGGCTTTAAAATAGTCACCCAAACTCCAGTTGCCGAGCATTTCAAAAAAGGTCGTATGTCTATTATCACCGACATCATCAATGTCTTGTGCACGTAAACAGGTCTGTGAATCAACCAGTCGTGTACCTTCCGGGTGCTTTTCTCCCAGCAGGTACGGTATAAGGGGTTGCATTCCTGAACCGGTAAACAGAACTGAAGGCTCATTGTAAGGAACCATGAGTGCTCTTGGTATGACTGCATGACCTTGTTTTTTGAAAAATGCTAAATAATTGTTTCGTATATCTTGTGCGCGCATGTGGCTTTGCCGTACGAGACACCACTTTTGCGGTTTCTCATCGAGCCTTAGAGTCGAGTTAATCGTCTCTTCGGTCTGCTCTTCTTCGAGCTACGGCGCTCCTTTTTTAAAATTATAATTTGTAATATCAGTAGTATTAATAAACTATGCCCTTAGGGGCGCATGCGCGAGCTGAACCATGTACAAAAGTGTTCTTCATTACAACAAAGTATACCAAAGTTGCCACCTTTATAAAACTAACAGATAATCCCGCCGCCGAGGCAGATTTCATCGCGATAAAAGACAGCTGATTGACCTGGGGTCAACGCACGTATTGGTTCGGAGAGCTCAAAGACCGCACGCACACCGTCTAGTTCCCTCAGTGTACAAGCTATAAGCTTCGCACGGTGACGGGTTCTTACATAATATGTTTCACCAATTTTTGGCACCGCACTTATCCAATGACACGCGTCAAGTTTAATCTCTTCGGACCATAGATGTGCATCGTTTAAATCACTCGTAACATAGACTTCATTTTTTTGCATGTTCTTGCCGGTCACATAGTAAGGCAGTCCACCACCAACATCGAGCCCATGTCGCTGCCCAATAGTGTAAAAAATCGCTCCATCGTGGGTGCCGATTTTGGCCCCATTCTGGTCAATAATATCACCGGGTTCTGTCTGTACGTACTGGCTTAAGAATTCTTTTATGCCCACTTTACCGACAAAACAGATGCCCATACTTTCTTTCTTCGTAGCCGTCACCAATCTAAACTTCAAGGCAAGTTTTCGTACCTCTGGCTTCGTTAGTTCTCCTAACGGGAAAAGGGTATGCTTGAGCGCATCCTCTTGTACTCGATAAAGAAAATAGGTTTGATCTTTATTGGTATCGGTCGCCTGCAATAGTTGGCCACGATTCGTTTTGGCGTAATGTCCGGTCGCAATAAAATCGGCGCCTTTTGACCGTGCGACATCATAAAATAGCTTAAATTTTATCTCCTGATTGCACATGATATCAGGATTAGGCGTAATGCCTGCCTTGAAACCATCCAGCATATATTGGACAACTCGGTCAAAATATTCATTCTCAAAATCAAATAGCTCAAAAGGTATGCCGAGCTTTACTGCAACACGCTTTGCATCCTGATAATCTTCTTTCCACGGGCACGGAAAGCCTGGCAAATCCTTGCTCCAGTTCTTCATGTAAACCCCAGTAACTTCATAGCCCTGTTGTTGCAAAAGTGCAGCCGTAACCGAACTATCTACACCGCCTGACAAGCCGACGAACACTTTAGATGATTGACTTTTTTTCATAACTGTGCTATAATTATAACATGGCTTCATCTGCTTTGGAACAGTTTACTATCTGGTTACCGGGGGAGCTGGAATATTCTGTACGTAAAGCCCCTTACACTGATAAATTGCCGAGGACGTATCGAGGTACTGATCCGACAAGTACCTATGGATTTATGGGCACACAATGGTTTCGATCAAAAATGATGCGAAATGCAGGCAACCACCATAGCACAGAGCACCAAGTTACAGGGCAGTTGCAACTGGCAAAGTTTGCTGCTGGTATCTTTGATAAAGTTGCAATGCTTGAATGGATTAAAAATGGCATGACTCCTGAGCTTGATGCTCAAATAGCATGTGCAAATAAAACCGCTACGGGCATCCTACCGCTCCTTACTGCCCATGAGCATCTCGGTAACCTTCCTGACCCTCTCGCTGAATTAGAAAAAGGTTTTGAAGATTCAATTTTTAGCCAACCTTTGTTAGTTATTCAAAATAAAATCGGCGAAGTTGCTCAGTCGCATGATGCGACAGAATTAAAACAAGCCCAGGCAGATGCTACCGCCCTCGGCTTACTTGCCACTCAAACGTATGTTGCATATGCCGAATATTATTTAAACGAGACAAATCAACTTGTGCTCGCCCCTAGCCAACTAGCTTAGTGAACTATCCTTACAACACGATACAATAGTGTGCACTCGTTTTTTTGTATCATCGAACCTATATATCTGAGAACGGGTGTTCACCACGCTCAATACGCTTTTTCATGACTCGTAGCATATACCGTTTACCCAGCCAAAACGTCGACACAATAAATGGAACGGTTATGGTTGCAGGCCACCACACTATGGTTGTTTTTCCAGAGGCTATAAACGCAACTTCGTCTTTTTCAGAGTTTATGGGCGATCCATCAGCATTTGTTTGCGACAAAGGTCCATTCGCAATACCGACGATTTGTAAAAATGCCGCAGCACCACTGCTATCACTAACCTTGACGACAATATTATAAACACCAGCGGCATCGTAAATATGTGAAATGTCAAACGTGCCAGGAAACGGCTGACTCAATAAATCTGCGGTCTTACCATCTCCCCAATCTATACTGATTGCATACGGTCCCGATCCACCGCTAATAATAATCGGCCAGGTCATTGTTTGACCAGGATTTGCACCTCTTTTTGCAAAGTTGCTTGTTACGCTCACGCGTGTTCCAGCCCCTCTCCGAGCATCTACAAACGTAATACTCACCGTTGGAGAATCTGGTCCTGGCTGATCCAAATCGTCGTAGACACGAGCAACAAGTTCGTTTGTTCCAGTAAATAGATCTATATTTAATTCAAATGAACCGTTTTCACATTGCACTGAACCTGCAAAAACATTATTTTTAAATACTTTTACTAGCAAACCGGATGGACAAAGGCCTCTTACAGGCACGGGCATATCTGAAAAACTTTGACCGTTGGTTGGGACCGTTATGGTCGCACCTTCAGTTGGAGGAGGCGCACTAATTGTCCCAGTCATACCAACAGACCCAGATTGCTCTGGGTCTGAACTACTCTGGGCACTAGCTGGCTGAGCCCCTAGTACCAAGAAGAAGGCGGCAACGCTGAAAGATACGACAAGCAATAGACGCTTCATATCTTGCCACGTCTGTGGAACATGTTTTTTCATTTTTTAAACTTTGTCTGTTATATAACTTTGTATTTATATTGTAATACGCTTTTGCTTGTAGCACAAGCACTTTACTTACTATTTTCGACGAAGACCTTTGGTCACATATTTTCTATAAACGTAGACAGCTGCGATGACGAGAGCGAGAAGAAGAACTGCAAGCACTATGATGAGCCATGAAGGAATAAACCAAAATGAAGTCGTCGCTGTCAGTACTTGGCCACCCCTGCCATGAGAGATGTTCGCTGTAATCGTGTATCGTCCAGGTAAGCTCACACCTGATAAATCATTCAAAAATAGTCGCTTAGAATTAGGGAGCACGTTACCACGAGGATCCGTATTGTTTAATTCGTAACTTAGAACTTCTCCTTTACCCCAAGGTCCTGAGACTGAAACCTTACCAAATGGTTTTGAAAAGCCATTTCCTAAGTTATTAACCTCAATACCAACTTTCATTGGCTTTTTAGTAAAAATAGTCCCTTTTTTGTCGTCCAAATAAGCGCCGATGCTTGAAATTTCCACTTTTTCGGTTATGTCACCAGGTACTTCTATAAGCACAAGGGCTGCAACACTTGCATTGAGCGCCACTTGCGGGCTTGTTATTTCGTCACTATTTGGTTTCGCACTTTGAAATCTGATTGCACCATAGTAAGCACTAGGTGCTGCGTTTTCAGGAATCTGAATTGGCAAATTAACAACCTTCGTTTCCCCACCAGGAACCTCGACATCTTCAAGTCCAAGAACGAAATCTTTGATTGAGCTTGAGCTACGCTCCCTACTATCATCGATAATAAGTTTTGGATTGCCCGTATTCCCATCAGCTTCAAAGTCATTGATAAACGCTTTTGCCAAAATAGGCTGATCGGTGACGTTTTTAATTTGTATGCTAGCAAGATCCGACTTACCTCGCTCAATTGTAAACTCAAACCTTGTAGGAGTGATGCTTAAGCCGTTACTCCCTTGAGTTTGTGCTTGAGTATGTAGGGGTGATGTCAATACAAACCCTAGCATCAACAATGCCACTAATAAATTCCGTAAACGTTTCATTATTCCTCCTTTTTGCAATTAAGCCAAAGTATAGCGAAAACTGCTTATACTTGCAAAGAAAGAGGAAAAAACACAACGCATTTTGCAATTAAAACGATGCGATTGCTGTAAAAGTGAAGCTAGATGCGTAAACTCCGGCACGCTGTTCTTCAGAGATGTTAACCAGATACGACACCGTAAATCTGTTAAATTCGGTCGGTCCTGTTGCATTTACGAGTCTCTCACCGTCATTATAGCGAAAACTATTAGGTGTGCCGTATCCACTTGATATTGTTGCGATACCGATACCTGTAGGATTCGTTCCGACACTCGGATTCGAATTAGATTTCAGATTTATACCAAATTGACTCGTACCTATTTGACTTGAAGCATTGTCTGCTAGTTGAGGTATCACCGAGTTACCGGCAGTCATAGTACCTCCTGAGATGTAAATATTGTACCCACCAAGATCATTGGTAGCTGCGGAAAACTGGCTTGTTAATACATTCGCATTCGTTTTAGAAAATTCTCCAAATGATAGTAGGCTCCCTTGCGAGCCAGAACAATTTAGCTCGACCGTAACACCCACACAAAAAGTTAAATGAGGAGGTACATATCCACCAACATCAACTCTATCTACGGTCGCAAATGCTAAACCTCCGATATCTATCCTAGA
>DAOLHH010000048.1:0-2295 GCA_035329185.1 Candidatus Saccharimonadota bacterium
GTGAGCTACTTGTCATGGGATGTAGCACAGGGGCTCATTAATAACGCGGCGTTGATAATTTGGTTGTCATCGCTTATTGTTGCAACCGCTTTGTTTGTATATGATGCCAAGTGGTATTTGTTGCCGTCGTCGTTTCTCTATACGTATATTGGCTTCGCAGGTGTGTATCGTGTGGTTCTCTGGTTTGGTGCAGATGAAGTATCACTAGGCTCTCACATTCTTTCGGTGTGCGCGTCGCTGATCGTTTCTACTGGTGTTTTTTGGGTGTTGTATCGTCTGTCGCGGGGAAAATGGATTGGTGACGGTGATATAACGCTTGGCGTAGCGATAGGACTTTTCACCGGCAACGCGTTAGTTTCTTGGCTCGCAATAGTCATCGCGTCACTATGTGGACTGCTATTTGCAATCCCATCTATTATGGCGACCGGTGGGAAGAAAAAAGCGCTCTCCTTGCGCGTACCTTTCGGGCCTTTTTTACTCATCGGGCTCTTTATTGCTGTGCTGTATGGGCTGACTCTCATTGACTGGTATCAACGCACCTTCCTCTATATGTAACTACTCATTTTTCAGGAGTCTACCCAGAAGTGCTTATGCTATACTACGTTTATGCGTGTGAAGCGTGGGTACACGATTCTTGAGGTCATGATGTTTATCGCCATTTCGGCGGCAATTTTTACTGGTGCTGTTCGTGCTATTGGTGGCAGGCAAGCTCAAGTACAGTTCTCTCAAGCAGTAAGAGAGTTTGAGGCAAAGATTCGTGATGTTGCGAACGATGTCGTGACGGGGTATTACCCAGCTAATGAAACCGTTACCTGTGAGTTGAGCGTCGGTAAGTCCCGGATTGTAAAGACAAATGATGCGAGTCTTGGAACCAATAGTGGTTGTATATATATTGGTAAGGTATTGCAATTTCAGCCTGATGGTAAAAAAGAACGGATGGACATATACACGATGGCCGGATTACGTTATGAAGATCAGATAGAGCTGACACCGAGCACCAGCATAGCAAAATCCGACCCCGTACCCGTATCGTTGGTAACGGCCGACGAAGGGTTTCACGACCCTACAAGCTCATATAATTTGCTCTATGGGCTCCAAGTGAAAAAGGTAATTCGTCCGAGTGCAAGCCCGGTTGAATACGGTGCGGTGGCAATTATGACTAATTTTGGAGCATCGGGCGTATCCGATATCCAAACTGCGCAAATTGGAGGAGTAGTCGGGAGCCAGTTAGGGCAAACGAAAGCCTCGGTTTTAACTTTATTAGATGAGCTCACCGACGACCCTGCGCGGATTGGCGATAGTGGCTATCTTGAGAAAAATACTTCAGAAGGCATCGTTATTTGCCTAGAAGACGTATCAGGCAAACTAGCTTCAGTGTCGTTTGGTGTGAGTGGGAATATTTCTACTCGACTTGATATAGATTCATATGATCGGAGGTGCGATTCATGATGGTTAAACGTGGGGATACGATTATCGAAGTCTTACTTGCGATGTCGGTGATTGGTATTGTGTTAGGGGCGGCTTTTGGTATTGCGAATCGAAGTATCGCAATGGGGCAAGATGCTCAGGAGCGAACAGAAGCGCTTAAGATTGCAGAAAGTCAGTTGGAATTATTTAAGAGCCAGTATTCAAGAAACCCAGATTTACGAGAACGAGCCGATAATCAACAATTCTGTTTTGATATGACCGAAGCAACTCCAACCATTCTTGAAGTGACTGATGCGGGCTGTCAAAATAAAAGCCCAATTGGTACGGAAGGACTCTATACGATTGCAATTATCCCGCCTGGTATTGCAGATGCGACCGGCAGTTACCGCGTGGAGGTGACGTGGCAACGGATTGGTACGTCTGCAACAGTCGATGAAAAGAATCTCGTCACACTTTATTTTAAGCCGGGGACCTTCTAATGCGCTTGCTCCATAAAAATATGCACCGACAACAGGGATTTACCATAATCGAACTTATGATTTCAACGACGATATTTTCACTCGTCTTGATGATTTGTTTGAGTGGGATAATGCAAATTACGAAAATGTACTACCGTGGCGTTACTCAGGCGCGCACGAGAGATGTTGCACGCAATCTCATAGATGAAATCGCCGAAACCGTGCGATTTACGAATCAAGACATTCTCATTGGTCCGATTGTGCAAGGACCACAAGTGAACATTAACGACAGCTCGACCGGTTATTTTTGTATTGGACCAAAGCGGTATACCTACGCAATTGATCGTATTGTTAAGAAGGTACCTGCAAGCAATACAAAAGAGATTAAACATGCGCTCTGGGTAGATCA
>DAOLHH010000048.1:2395-7288 GCA_035329185.1 Candidatus Saccharimonadota bacterium
GTGCAAAAGAGGTTATAATAAAGCATATGCGGTTCAAAAATGAGGATAAACAGGGTTTTGTATCAATTGTCGTTGCTGCGCTGATTATGATTATCTTGTCGTTAATTACGATTGGCTTTACAAGGCTCATGCAACGAGAACAACGCCAGGCAATAGACCGACAGCTCACACGGCAAGCACTCTATGCGGCTGAATCAGGTATAAATGACGTTATAGAAAGTATTCGCAATGGTGACTTGACTGAGATTGAAAAAATGGACTGTGACGTAAACGACTTACCGAATGATGGAGTGATAAGTGATAACGGAAGCATTGCATATACCTGTGCCATGTATGATAAGACGCCTGGAGAACTGCTCTTTAGTATGAGTACTTCAGAGTCAAAAGTAACCGAGATGCTGACCGAGACAGGTAATAACTTTGACTCGATAACTGTAAATTGGGCACAAGAAGAAGGGCTTAATAATGTCACTTCATTGCCGGCTTGCGGGAGTGCAGCGGCGACTTTTCCAGGCGCGATTGCTGGAAATCGTGTGCCACTCCTCCGCATGGACATTACCAATATAAGCACACTGAGTAGAGACGCATTGATCAACGCGACAGATTATTTATATCTTGTACCATGCTTGGGATCGGCTACGTCATCTTATGCGTTTTTGTCTGGCGAGCAAGGTAAGGTTATACAGGTTGGTTGTATTGATGGACAGACTTATCCATGCTCACTCACTATCACTGGGATAAGTGGGTCGAATTCATATGCGGCACGTTTGAAGTCTGTTTATGATACCGCCATTGTATCGATTGTAGGTAAAGAGCAGGTTGGTGGTGGGGCGACCGATGATGTTGAGTTTGATCGCGCTCAGACAAGTATTGATGTCACTGCACGCGCAAGCGACATAGTACGAAGGCTCCGCGTTGCGGTACCACTAGGTAGTGCTGAAAATCCACCTGAAGCAGTTTTCCAGTCATTTGACGGCGTGTGTAAGCTCCTGTCAGTTGACATTGAATCAGATCCAGATCGTATTATCGACGGCTGTAATTAACCGAACCAGCGCTCTATTGGGCTTGCGGTGCGTCACTTCGGTGAAATTTTTGATGGACCGCCTTCAAATGCGGATCAGTGACGTGGGTGTATATCTGCGTGGTTGAAATATTGCTGTGACCAAGCATGGCTTGTACTGAGCGCAAATCTGCACCATTCATGAGTAAGTCTGTCGCAAAGCTGTGGCGTAGGGTGTGCGGGCTTACATGCTTGGTGATACCGGCGAGGATGGCGTAGCGGGCAACGAGACGCTGTACACTACGAGCGGTGAGGCGATAGAAATTTCCAGATAGTGAGACTTGTTTTGTACCACTATAGCGGATAAAGAGGGGACTACTGTTATCTTGACGCTTATCAAGGTATTGCTGTACCCACCATGCTGCCGCACCGCTGATGAAGATGGGGCGGTCTTTTTGGCCTTTCCCACGCACCATAAATTCTCGCCTTTTAAGGTTTATATCGTCTTTATTTAAACCCACAAGCTCAGAGACACGAAGCCCACTTGAGAAAAGTAACTCTAATATGGCTCGGTCACGAAGACCATTGAGGGTATCGATTTTTGGAGAAGCAAAGAGTCGCTCGAGCTCTTCTTGGTTTAAAAAAGTAACTTGCTTGCGCTTGGCTTTGGCGAGTTCGATCTTGTCGGCGGGGAGGGCAGTGATATCTCTTTTGGCGCAAAATTTTAGGAAACTACGCAGGGCGATAAGGTGGTAGTTAAGCGTGTTTTTTTGGAGCTCGTCAGAAACATTGGTGCCAAGACGGTTGAGCCAGAGGCGCCATTTACGGATGAGCTCAGCATCAATCTCAGAAATTTTAATGTCGCCGGCAAAGTCGAGGAGGCGCGTCAGGTAATGATCATAATTTTGGATGGTTTTTTGTGAGCGACCCTGTTCAATCTCGAGGTATTCGAGAAAATCTGTTTTTGCTTTTTGGAACTGCATACTTTTAAGTATAGCATCGTATGGGGTCGGTGATTCAATCTGTTATACTGGGTGTGATTAAGTAAAGGAATAATGCAATGGAAAGAACACTAATCGTATTCAAACCGGACGCTGTAATGCGCGGAATAGTAGGTGAAATTTTAAGTCGTTTTGAGCGAGTTGGGCTCAAAATGGTCGGTGCAAAAATGTTGTCGCCAGACTACGACCACTACTATGGCCACTATGAAGGTATCGGCACGCTCAAAACTCGCAAAGGCGAGGAAATCTTTGAAGCTCAAATGAAGTCGATGCTTGAAGGTCCGGTGCTCGCCATGGTGCTTGAAGGCGTTGACGCAGCTGAGCAAGTACGCAAGATGGTTGGCGATACACAACCGAAGTCTGCACAACCTGGAACCATACGTGGTGATTACGCCCACATGAGCTATGGGGTAGCAAGTGCAGTTGGGAAGGGTGTGTCAAATGTGATACATGCTTCTGCTGACTCTTCTGAAGCAGAAAAAGAAATCGCACATTGGTTCTCTGATAGTGAACTTTTTGATTACGAAACGGTGCATGATCTCTTCACGCAACCGAAGCCGAAGAAGTAAATACACATCTATGAGAGTAACGGAAAGACTTCACCCCGATACAGTTCATGTATATAGAAATGTTTTTGGTATCGGATTGCCTCTCTTAGGTGTTATTTACGGCTTGGATGTGTTGACAAATAATGTGACCGATTATGCGACTGTGCCTTACAATCTCGTCATTGAACGACCTTACGAAGGTTCAATGGTTTACGCAGGCTTAACGATTGACTGTGACGATGACTTTTTAGATGGTAAAACACATATGAGTATTGGAACTGATATTGTGACGGTCAATGCTGAAGCAAACCAAAAGCGCGGGAGAAGACTCCCTTTGCAATTCGTAGAATTTGAGGGCTCTGATTGCTCGCATGCATATGACGCATTGACAATGTACTCTGATACGTCTGATAGTGTGTTAGCGCGTTATGTACTCTCGGTCGTTGATTCATCGGGTGAGACGAACAATCCTGCGCAAGGAACGATTGATGCGGGAAATATTTTGTATGGTGATATCAAAATAGCCGTTGAAAACGGCGTGAATATCGGATGACTTTTTCTGGTGACCCCACCGCGATTCGAACGCAGATCTACACCTTAGGACGGAGTTGTTCTATCCATTGAACTATGGAGTCTCAACATACTTTAAGTACGTATGCTTGCTATTACTCTAAACGAAGAACGGTGAACTGTAAACTTATTACGCTATTTACGCTAAAATAGGACTATGGCGAAACGAGCATTTAAAGACCAGTACGACGACGAAGAAGTGTTGCTCATGTTTCGGAAGCATCCTGTGGTTATGCGACGTGGGCTGATTTATTTTATGTTTGCCATTTTATTGGGCACAATTCCTTCATTTATAAAGCCTGAATTACCATATTTCTATGGGGGGCTGGGCGCTGGCTTTGTACTTGGAATTATCGTCATGTTTCCTTCGTGGATTTACTGGTATTTCAGTGTCAATATCATGACGGATCAGCGATTTATACAGATTGTTCAAAAAGGCTTTTTCAAAAAGCGGTATTCTGACATCGGTATTGAACAGATTCAGTCGATTAATTATGAGGTGGTTGGGGTGCAGGAAACGTTGCTTGGTTTTGGTACAATTATCATACAGACGTACCTGGGAGACATTATCATTAACGAAGTGCATAAACCGCAGGAAACAGCGAAAGAACTTTCGCTCATCTTGCGAGATAATCACCATAACCCCGATGAGAAATCAGAAGCAGAAGAGATAGCTGCAAAAGTAAGTCACGAAAGATTGAGGCAACAGTGAAACAAAAGTTAGCTCGCTTGCGCGAGAAGCGTCTAGCGAAAAAAGAGCAACAAGAGGCTGCACTTATTCCAAAGATAACAAATGAGAATGTTGCTGAACATCGCGAGGAAATTTTATCTGGTGCGCGGAAGTATATTTACCCACTGCAACATTCAAAGCATCGTATCGTCATACTGACGACGTCATTAGTCGTTGCAACTATATTGATTTTCGCGGCTTCAACGGTGTATCTACTGTACCGTAAGCAAACGAGTTCGTCATTTATGTACCAGGTTTCTAAGGTTATCCCATATCCGGTGGCGCGTACTGGTAATACCTTCATTGCATACGAAAATTATTTATTTGAACTGCGACATTATATCCACTACTACGAAACCCAGCAGAAGTTGAGTTTTGAAACGGAAGCAGGGCAGGACCAGCTCGCAGCCTATAAGAAACGAGCTCTTCAAGACGTAGTGGATCTTGCCTATACGAAGATGATTGCACGGGAGAAGGGCATTAGCGTAAGCCCGGCAGAGATAGACGACCAGATACGGATTGCCAAAGAACAAAAGCGGTTAGGCAGTAGTGAGGCCATTTTTGAAGACGTGTTGCGTGAGTACTGGGATTGGTCGGTTGATGATTTCCGTCGAAGCTTGAGCAATGAATTACTCATACAGAAGGTGACTCGTGCGCTTGATGCAGAAACTGAACAAAAGGCAACCGAAGCACTTGCTAAGTTAACCGCAGGCAATGACTTTGGTGAAGTGGCAAAAGAATATTCAGACGAAGCTTCTACCAAAGATAACGGTGGTGACTTTGGTGATGTTGATGCGACAAATCGAACTGTTTCTCAGCAAACGGTTGATACACTGACGCATCTTGAGCAGGGGCAGATTTCTCAGGTAAAGGTGATTCCTTATGAGACCGGATATGCTTTGGAAATTGTGAAGAATATCGAGAAGAAGGGTAATGGTGCACATGGCGCACACATCATCTTTAAGCTCAAGGACTTGGAAGCTACTTTGAATGATCGTAAGGAAGCGCAACCTTATCGGTTGTATGTAAAGTTACCTGATTAGG
>DAOLHH010000049.1:0-6926 GCA_035329185.1 Candidatus Saccharimonadota bacterium
AGAATAAGTATTTTATTTTTACACTCATGGTTAAACTTGAGCATAAGACTATAATGGAAGTTTATGAGCAAAAATGCTGAAAAAGCTTACTTTGGTAATGAAGTTGATTTGAGATTGTTTGAACACGATCTAATGGATTATTCTTGGCGGACTGGTTTTAATGTAGTACCCACAAATGAACTCATGGATGCCTATGGAGAGAATCCGGAGCAATCGGTCGACCAAGCGGTAGCAACTTTATTGCAATTTGCTGGATGTGTCGTAAATTTTGTTGATATAAGCCGTAAAGTTCGCTCTTATGGTAATAGACACTATGAGTATCCACTCGAAAAGTACATGTTAGGTTTTAATGACCATTTTGGTGGGTCAGAAAGCTACTATAAGATTTTACTCAATCAGTCACCTGATGGCGATAAAGCTTCTTATGTACTTCTTTCACCGCCACTTGAAGATGGCTCACCGAGTAATATGACTTTTCATCGATGTGATTTTACCTTTTTGTCACGGGAGCCTAGCCCAGCGCGTTTTACTGAAGAACTACGCTATGGTCCGTTTGTACCAAATCCGTTAAAAACCCATCACACAAGAAACCATTGGGATAGGAAATACTACTTTACTGATTATAATTATTATCTTTTCGGATTGCCAAACGCAAAGCAGGCGTTTTTTAAACGTTTTGAAGACATTGGTTTTGAATTTTCTAAGGAGCCGTATGTCTCGGGATACGGGAGTCGAGAAGCTAGACCAGAAACAGCCGCCGGTCTGAATGATGCAGAGTCGAACGCAAAGGAACGACTTGGATTCTACGGTACTAGGTTTTGGCCTGGTGATCAGTTCGCCCCACAACTAGCTGAACTAGGACAACCCATATATCTGCACCCTGAATATAGAGGTAGACTTTCTGAGTTAGATGAATAAGATACTTATGTACTATGTTGAGGAAATCGGTTGACAAAGCATAAGCGATTATGTTAAAATAACAACGTTAGCATAACACCGATTGAAAGGTGTAAAATAAAAATCTAATGCCTAAAAAGAAAAAACACTCCAAGAAAGCAAGCAAAAAGCAGGTTGACGTTCCAAAAGAGCCGAACATGTTCCTACGTGGTGTGTTTGCGGTACTTCTGTTTGTGCTTGGTTTCTTCTTACTTCTCGGTGGATTCGGGGCAGGTGGAGCCTTACCGAAGGGCATGTTTGATCTCGTTTTTTCTGCTCTTGGCGGTGCTGCATATCTGTCCCCACTTGCTTTTGGATATTGGGGTTTTTATAAATTCAAGACAGAAGAGCACAAAGTACCATTTATGAAGGTTGCCAGTATGAGCACCTTGCTCGTAACGATGGCTACATGGCTAGAAACCATTACTGCTGAAGCGGTCGCCGGATCAGACGGTGGGACTGCATGGATAAATGGAAAGGGAGGAATGATTGGCGGTGCTTTAGGCGGAATAGCGCTTGGCTTCTTCGCAAAACTACTGGCTATCGTTATCTTTTTCGTACTCACCATTTTGGCTACTTGCTGGGTCTTTAAGATACCACTTCGAGTTTTCTTGGTACCATTTAAACGGCCAGAACGGAGCGAAGATACCGATATTAATGAGCTCAAAGAACATTCTCACGGTTTCCAACTGAACGAAGGGGTCCCGGTTGAGCATCACGCTGCTCAGCGTGCGTCGCTAAAAAATAGTGTCTCACCTAAACTTGCCCCTGAAGAAAATCATCAAGCTTTGACCGTTGCGAGTGATCCAAACTGGCAGTTTCCTACGACTGAATTACTTATTAAAAAACAGGACAAAGCAGATGCCGGCGATGTAAATGGTAATGCGGAAATTATCCGTGACACCTTCCAGAACTTCAATATTGAAGTTGATATGGAAGGGGCAAATATTGGCCCACGTGTGACACAGTTTACCTTGAAACCACCTGCTGGTATTAAACTGAGCAAGATTTCTGCGCTAGATCGAGAGCTCGCATTAAACTTAGCCGCACAAAGCATCCGTATTGAAGCCCCAATCCCCGGAAAGCGTGCGGTTGGTATTGAGGTTCCGAATGTAAAATCAGCTACCGTGCGCATGTCTGGGATACTTGATGATAAGTCCTGGAAAACGTTGAATGAGCCACTTGGATTTGCGATAGGTCGGGATATTGCTGGTCTCCCGGTCGTGGCGGCGCTTAATAAAATGCCTCACTTGCTGATAGCAGGTCAGACTGGATCAGGTAAGTCTGTCATGATTAATACGCTACTTACGAGCTTGCTATATAACAACAGCCCTGCAGATATGAAACTTATTTTGGTTGATCCAAAACAGGTCGAGCTCACGCCATATAACGATATCCCGCATTTGCTGACACCGGTGATTACTGAGCCAGAAAAATGTATAAGCGCGCTTAAATGGGCGGTATCTGAGATGGAAAGACGTCTGCGTACCTTTGCCGAACATCACAAGCGAAATATCGCAGAGTATAACAACTTAAAAGATCAAGACTCTATGCCATATGTGGTGATTGTGATTGATGAGCTTGCCGACCTTATGATGATGGCAGCCCGTGATGTTGAAGCATTGATTGTGCGTATTGCACAGAAGGCACGCGCTGCTGGTATTCACTTGGTGCTTGCGACTCAGCGTCCGAGTGTGGATGTTATCACTGGTCTTATCAAGGCAAACGTGCCTGCTCGTATCGCGTTTACGGTGGCAAGCCAAGTAGATTCACGTACGATTATTGATGGTATTGGGGCAGAGAAACTGCTCGGCATGGGTGATATGCTCTTTAGTACTTCTGATATGCCGAAGCCAAAGCGTGTGCAGGGAGCGTTTATCACCGATGAGGAAACGATAAAAGTAAACGACTTCCTTCGTATGCAACGACCACCGCAGTATGATGACGAAGTGGTGAGCCAACCAGTACAGATCGGTAAGGGTGGCGTCGTCGCTGACAGCGGTCCATCTGGTGGTGATGACGACGATATGTGGCGTGATGCCGTGCATGTTGTGGTAGAAAACCGCAAGGCAAGTACGTCGCTCTTGCAACGTCGTTTGCGCATTGGCTATGGCCGAGCTTCACGGCTTATCGATATGATGGAAGAGCAAGGTATTGTAAGTTCTGCTGATGGCAGTAAACCACGTGATGTGTTGATTTCGAGCATGGATGAAGTGTTTGGCGGTAGCGGTAAGACAGGAGTCGCAGCTGAAGAAGATGCGGCGCTAGACGAGCTTTGAACTTAAGTCCAGAAGCTTGCCAGACAAGCATTGTCTCGTTTCTTCATGATAATCGATACGTTGTTTTTGCAGGACTTTTAGTGGTATCACTACTATTTTCGGGGTTTGTTGTAAGACAAATAATTCGCTCAACCTTAACGAAAAAAGAGATGACGCTTTGGGTGAGTGTGGCCATGGTGCATTTAATAGTAACGGTGACGTTTTTTACTTTTGGCGCATTTGTTATAGCGCGGTGCGCATCTTGAAGCGAAGAAGAAGTTGTCTAGTTGCTTGATAACACCTTTCGTGATATAATTTTGATACTAAAAACTAATTTCTGATTGTAAATCTAAGTTTGCAATCCGAAGACCAAAGAAAGGAGTTCCCTAGATGGAGCAGTATGAACTAGCTGTGCTTTACCATCCCGATCTAGAAATTGATCTAGAAAAGGCTGAAAAGCAGGTAGAAAAGCTTGTCACTGACGCTGGCGGAAGCATTAAAGCAACAGATAATTGGGGTAAGCGGAAGCTTGCTTACAAGATTGCAACACACGAACATGCAGTTTATGTGTTCTATACGCTTGAAATGCCGGCTGCTGGTGTAGCACCATTGAACAATGGCTTGAACATTGTCAGTGAAGTGATCCGATTCTTGATTACGAAGCCTGATCTCAAAGCGATTGCGAAAGCAGAAGCGATGAAAGTCAATCGCGACAAGCGTTTGAGCAAGATGGCTGACGACGCTGAGAGCGACGACGAGGAAGCTGACGAAGAATAGAGAGGTGAGGTGGCCGAATTTCGACTACCGTTACCTACTTCAGACCACTTCGCTTCGCTGCGTTTCGCCTTTAGTCTAAATTAGGCAACAGTAGTCGAAATTCGGCAAGGTAAAGTTGGTGGGGTAAAATAGAATTGTAAAACGACGAAGAACTTTAAATTAACAACTTGGACTGCATAAAGAGTGAGAGGGTCTTTTCCTTCTTGCTTGAGTGCAGCTTGGGTGTTTTCTGCGGAAGACAGACAATGGCTGTACATATAGGTACTGCTATGGCTGGAGCCGTAAAGAAAACGACCAAGATGTGCCAAGAGTAAACTCTAGCGCAAGCAAGCTTTGCATGATTGCATGCGGAGTTTACGAGAAGGAGGAAAAGATGAGAGGGTTTAACAAAGTGGTCTTAATGGGGAACTTAACAAGGGACCCAGAACTTAGGACGACACCGAGCGGTCAGAATGTCACCAGCTTTAGCTTGGCAGTAAACCGAAGCTGGAAAAACGCACAGGGTGAGACGCAGGAAGCAGTGGATTATATCGACTGTAACGTGTGGGGCAAGCCAGCTGAAATCGTAAATCAGTACATGAAAAAGGGGAGTGGCATACTTGTTTCGGGACGCTTACAACAACGTTCATGGGAACAAGAAGGTCAGAAGCGTAGCAAAGTCGAAGTAGTTGTTGAAGACTTCAACTTCGTCGGTGGAGACAGGGACGGCGGAAGTGGTTCTACGGGTAGCTCTTCGAGCTCAAGTAGTTCTAGTAAACCAGCGAGCTCAAAGAAGAGTGAGCCAGTGGTCGAGGATATTGGGGATGAGCCTATAAATCTCGACGACATCCCTTTTTAAGCCCCATGAGAGGGGAATATCCCCTCTCATCACGCGGGAGAGCCGAATAAATCGTCTCTGCCGGTTGCTCACCCCGGGCAACAAAGGATGAGTTGAGTTGTGCTCGGTCTCCATCCCAGACTGCACTGCTCAAAACCCCTTAAAACTAGCCAGTAAATACGGTGGAGATTGGATAATTTATGGCTAATCTAGACAAAATAACCCCGTGGGGGAATCCAGAACAAACAATCCAAGCAGCATTTACAGTTTATGTAGATGCGGGTATTGAAGAACAGAGAATGTCACACGGACATGACATTAATCGCTGGCAAGGTAGAAAAAACTTTACGGCATTCATGGATAAAACTAGATTACTTGTCAGGCGAGCAGCAGAAATAGACCCAACAATATTTTAGCGAATGGCTCTTGTAGAAAAGGGAAAATGAGTAACTACCATCCTTTCATAAAACGAGAAAAATAGTAAATTAACAACAGTAAAGCAGTGGTTTTCAGCCAAGGGTCATTTGCTTTAGTCTGAGCACATTTTAGGTAGTTGTACATTTCGTACTACTGGTAAAATTGTCGCAGGAATAAAGTGAATGACCACTCTGAAAAAGGCTGCGTAAATAAGGAGAACTAAATGGCTAAGATTTTTAAACATAGAACAGACATCCCATATTTTGATTACAAGGATTTCAAAACCTTGCAACGATATGTGAACCAATACGGACAAATCGAAACTCGAAAGAAGACCGGTTTGACCGAAAGCAAGCAACGACAGCTTGCAAAGGCAATCAAGCGTGCACGTCACCTTGCGTTGCTTCCATTTGTTAGCAACAACTAAATTTTCGCAAAAAAGGATTATTCGTGGGCTATCTAATCGCATATAGACATACTGGTGCTGATCCGGCATATTTAGACCAGTTGTTGCCGCTGGTTCGAGATGCATTTTCTTCTGGTGGTGTTGATACGTATTGTACCTATTTTGATGAAGCATCATTTCAGCAGGAACACCTGACGCCGGAGAAAATCATGGAACATGCGTTCACGAAGATTGAAGAGTTAGGTGGGCTATTTGTACTACTAGACGGTGAAGAAAAGAGTGACGGACAGATAATGGAAGTAGGATACTGTCTAGCGAAAGACATCCCGTTCATTGTCGCGAAACGTCGTAGTGTGGCAAATACATACATTCATAGGATGACCAACCGTTCTTTTGAATACGATTCGCTTGATGAACTAGCAAGTGGTATCAAGACGGTATGTAGCGAGATGAGTTCGACGTCATGATGGACGACCAGCTGACTTTGGCACTTGTAAACCAGCTTATCTATTATGTTTCGGGGATTGACCAGCTTCAGTTGCGCGATGGAACTTTTCAAGAATTTCCGGATCGTACAATTGCATCATTCCACAATCACTTGGGTAATGTGAAGCAATTCGTGAGCGATGAAGATGTGGCGTTTAATGCTGCTGAACAATTTTTGTCACTGAAAAGTGCCATAAATGAAGTGCAAGCAGCACTTGAGGACCTTTTCTTGCTCCATCATAAAGATGCATTAGGGATAGAGTTCTATCGATCGCTTGAGCAGAAGTTGATGGCTATTGACGAGAGTCTGCGTTCGAAAACAGATACTGATTATACGCACGAATAATAAGAAACTAAGGAGAGTCTATGGCATTAGGTGTAACTGATTTAAGAAAAGGGGCGGTCTTCAGCTTTGAAGGGCATCCATACCGCGTCACTGAATACTCACAGAAAGTGGTCGGTCGTGGCGGCTCTATCGTGAACGTCACGATAAAAAGTTTGCTCGACGGTAAGGTACTGCAAAAGACGTTTAAAGGTAATGAACAACTCGATAGTGTCGACTTAGCATACGCGAATGTTCAATATTTATACAATGACGGCTCGAAGTTCTACTTCATGGACAACGAGAGCTATGAGCAGATCGAGCTCAATGCTGACGTTATCGGTGAGCAAGTCGGCTTTTTGAAAGAAGGCGACACCGTCAAAGCCATGAAGCTTGATGGCACGACCGTGAGCGTTGAACTCCCGAAGAACGTTTACCTCGAAGTGACGTATTCTGAAGACGTTGTGAAGGGGGATACCACCAGTAGCGTTCTTAAGGATGCGACAT